>CAZGSF010000001.1:0-74157 GCA_964528145.1 uncultured Lachnospiraceae bacterium
ACCAGCGAAAGCCTGAGTGAGTCAACAAGTGAAAGCTTAAGTGCATCAACCAGTACCAGCGAAAGCCTGAGTGAGTCAACAAGTGAAAGCTTAAGTGAATCCACCAGCGAGAGTCTGAGTGAATCCACAAGTGAAAGCTTAAGTGAATCCACCAGCGAGAGCCTGAGTGAGTCAACAAGTGAAAGCTTAAGTGAGTCCACAAGCGAAAGCCTGAGTGAAAGTATAAGTGAGAGCTTAAGCGCTTCCACCAGTACAAGTGAGAGCTTAAGTGCATCAACAAGTACCAGCGAAAGCTTAAGCGCATCAACAAGTACAAGTGAGAGTTTAAGTGCATCCACCAGTACAAGTGAGAGCCTGAGCACTTCCACCAGTACAAGCGAAAGCCTGAGTGCATCAACAAGTGCAAGCACATCAGCTTCTATAAGTGCAAGTACCTCCACTTCAGCGAGTGAGGCTTCTTCAAACGGAGCAAGTAACTCAGCAAGTACTTCTCACAGAATGGAAACGAGTGAAGTGATAAGCACAAATATGTCAACATCTGAAAGTGCAAGTACATCTGCAAGTGAATCAGAATCAATCTCCGCAAGCGAAAGTACTTTGGCTAGCGAGATAGACAGTGCTGAAGCGAGCACCGCGTTAAGTGAGGCAGAAAGCCTTGCAACCAGCGAATCATTAAGCGCATCTGAGAGTTATGCAGCAAGTGAGTCTCTTGCAGCACTTGAGGATATGGAAGTAGTTGAAATTGAAGATGAACTTCCTCCTCTTAGTGTTCAGGATGACGAAGCAGATGATGTTAGCGGTGGTGACATAGAAGAAGTAGTTGTAATTGAAGATGAGGAAACACCTTTATCAGGCGGAAAGAATGGTCGTCATAATTGGTGGTGGTCATTGGCAGCGGTAGCATCCGCAATTACCGGAAAGAAAGTTTACGACAATCGTGTCGGTAGAAAAAATATGGCCAATATAGATAAATCTGATGATTTGGACAACTAATAAAATTATGTAGACAGTGATGTCTCAACAATGTTAAACTAAGGTTAGAGGCCACATTAAGAGGTGGTCTCTAACTTTTATTTTATGCATAGGAGTTACATTTCAAGTGCAATCAAAAGGAAACAATTCTTTATTTATAAGTAAATTTACATATACATTATTAATTGTGTTACTGTATTTGGTTGGAAAAGGATTGCCCTTGTATGGGGTTGATGTTTCTGCTTATATGCAGAAAATGGTGGATGCAGAAGACTTACTGATGCAGACTATCAGTGGAGATATTAACCAATGCTCAATATTTGCATTGGGTATTTCACCATACATGATATCTTCCATCGCAGTGCAAATATTATATGTATTCAGAAGTTCTGAGGTCCGACAAAGGACATCTCCAAAAAAGAAAAATAAATTAACGTTGTATCTGACATTGGCTGTTTCGACAATGATGGCAGTAACAAAAGTTGGTGAACTTAAGTTTTATTGCGCAACAAGTATGTTTTCTATTGAAAGAATGGTTGCAGTATTAGAAATGATTACAGGAGCTTTTCTTATTATTCATATGATTTCCGAGAACCAGAAGTATGGAATAGGCGGACAGTCAGTACTTATTTTCATTAATATTATCGATGGTATTATCATTACCTTAAAAGACCATCGCATAGAAGCATTAATCATACCCATATTGATTTCACTTGTTGTGATGGTTGTTGTGCTTATAATGGAAAATGCCGAAAAACGTATACCTGTACAGCGAATATCAATACATAATATTTATGCCGATAAGAATTATCTTGCAATCAAACTTAATCCTATAGGCATTATGCCGGTTATGTTTTCAACTGCCTTTTTTATGGTACCGCAATTAATTGTGACATTATTATTATGGTTTTTACCAAAGAATGGAAATTTGTTGTGGCTTCAGGATAATTTGGTTCTGGACCGCCCCTTCGGAATTGCAGTTTATGCAATTATTCTATTTGGTCTTACAATTGGATTTTCAAGGGTAATGATTAATCCAAAAGAAATGACCGAGATATTTTTAAAAAGCGGAGACAGTATTTGCGATCTTCATGCAGGACATGATACTGAAAAGTATTTATCCAAGGTTATTACAAGGACAGGTTGTTTTAGTTCGGTTGTTATGTGTATATGTTTATGTGTGCCTTTGTTATTACAACTATACGGAAGTGATAAAGGGATATATACAACCCTTCCATCGTCCGTTATGATGCTTACCGGTGTCTGGTGTAATTTGTATAGGGAAACTTTGGCAATAAGGGATTTGGAGGCTTATAAGCCGTTTATTTAGGAGGGAAAATGCTTCATTTTATTCCGGCATGGTATCAGCAGAATAATTGGCGTGAAAATGAGCAGTACTGGTATTCCAGGCGTATGCGCACGGAATTTGATGATACTGTGAAGCATATACAGCTTTTTCACCGTAGCAAGGCATATCCGTTTAGGATTATGCTTTTAAGCTATGCTCCTAATTTTAGGCATTTTTTACATAGGCAAAGTGTTTTTCATGCACCTTACTGGTCCTGCTTTGATGCAATTCAGGAAGTAAGACGAAAACATATAAAAATGTTTTCATTCCATAATTTAAGCTGGCCTGAACATATAGAATTTGTTTATTCGCCGTTTGCCTTAATTGCACGTCTTAATGGTCATAAATATGCACAGGCGGAGTTTGCAGAGGACGGCAATCTGATACAGGTAGATATTTATCAGAATGAGAAAATTGTCCGTAGAAATATATATGACGACAGAGGTTTTGTGTCAGGCTCCATAGTTTTTGATGAAGAAGGGCCATTGTATCAGGACTATCTGACGGACAAGGGAATCTGGAAAATAAGGGAATATTTTCGTGACGGGCACGTGGAGGTTAATCCAAGGCATAATGCATATTTAATAGAGGATGGGAAAACGGAACAAATAATAAATTTCAATTCCCTGATTTATGAGAATATGTCAGAAGTTATAAAAGAAGTATTGGCTTCTTATATTAATATTTTGGATAAAAATGATTTGTTTTGTGCAGCCATGCATGAATTGCATACAGGTGTACTAAATGAGGTATTAAAGAAGCGTAAATTAATATTATCTTTCTTTGGTGACAGGTATGACATAAAAAAACATCAGGAAGATATAAGTATGATAAATACTTCGGATTATGTAATCGCTGATTCACAGGAGAATTACCGTCTTATAAAACATGATACAAATAATGCGGTGCAGAATATAATTAATATTACTCCTTTTGATTCCCGTGTGGATTTTGGAATCAGCCAGCAGCTTAATGTTCAAAAAGTGCTTATACCTATAGATGGTATTGGAAATGAAAGGTTTGAGGAACTGATAGTACATTTGGGGCAATATATTCCTCGTAACGATAATGTGCGCATACACCTTTTTACAAGGAAGGCTGATTATAACAGAAAGCAGTTTCTTTTGGCACTTACAGGGAAAATACTTGCAAAAGCAGGGATGGAGCCTGACTGGGCAAGAGAAGAAAAACGTGAAGGGGATGCTGAGAACCGGATAGATGGTGAGCAGGACATACCCGTTAGATTTTTTGTGGAGCAGTGTGTTGATGAATTGTCTGTAAGTAAATGTATAAGAGAGCAGCGTCTTGTGATAGATATGCGTAAATATACGGAAGTTTATCTCAGGATAATGGGAATTAGTGTGGGTATACCACAAATTGTCTATCATGATACTGAATTTGTGGAAGATGGCAAGAACGGACGCGTTATTAAGGATATGAGTGAGCTGTCCGAGGCTATGGAATATTATCTGGAAAGCCTGAATAACTGGAATGAAGCAATGGTATGTTCTTATGAGTTGGGTGAAAGATATACCACGGAAGTATTGATAGATAAGTGGAAAGAGGTTATTGATTTTGTCAGAAAAGATTCGGATACTACAACTGGGAAATGAAGATTGGAACGAATGTTTCAAGGTACCTGATAACCTGGAACTTGAATGGTCTTTATGTTTTGATAAAGATGTAAAAGGTACGTATGATTTGGTTTTTATAGACCGGCTTGTTTTGGAAAATGAATTGGAATTGCTAAATAAGGCAACCAAGGCTTATACATTGTTTGTAACTGATAAAATTGTGCTGACTAAGGCGATGAAGCATTTTTACACTTGTAAAAAGGGTAAGAAAATCAGTGAATCAAAGATTCAGGAATTTTTAGATGCTGAGGCAAGAAATTATTTTTCTAAACCCTATGGTGAAAAGCAGGGTTTAATGAATGTATCAATCGCACAAGGCTTTTCGGGAAAAGTATCATGGAACGGAAATGCAAGTGTGTGCGTTGAAGGTGATTTTGGAGAAACTTTTAATCAGATTGCATATTGGCGGAATAATATTCCCATCTACGAGGGACAGGCTATTGATTTCTGGCTGGAATATGAGAAGGACCCCGACGTTGAAATAGCCATGGAAATAACCCAGTTTAAAGGTGGAAGCATTTCAGAAGTACAGCAAAAGTGGTATTTTACGGAAACAGATTTAGATAATATTGTAACTGCAGATAATAAGCTTCCAACAGGCCCCATATTTGTGTCCATACTTGCGAAAGGGACGGGAAGGTTAAGTATTATTGCGTTGCATGACCGTTTTTCAAGGAGGGGACATGGGCTCTTTCTTCCCGGTGGAAAAAGGTATGTGACTTCAAAGCGAGAAGAGATTTTCTATTATTTTGACCCAATGGATATGAAACCGCCCCTTAATGTATATTTTTCAGGTTATAAAACTCAGCAGGGGTTTGAGGGATATTATTTGATGCGGGACTTAGGATGCCCATTTTTACTTATTGCGGAGCCACGCTTGGAGGGTGGCGGATTTTACATGGGAAATGCGGAATATGAAAAAGGATTTGTCAGTATTATCCGGAAATGTATGAAAGAACTGGGCTTTTCACCGGAACAGGTAGTGTTGTCGGGCTTGTCCATGGGAAGCTTTGGAGCATTGTATTACGGTTGTGATATTCACCCTCATGCAATGCTGGTAGGAAAACCTCTTGCAAGTATAGGTGATGTGGCAGTAAACGAGCGTTTATATCGTCCGGGAGGTTTTCCAACATCTCTGGATGTTCTTAAATTTGTAAGCGGAGGTATGAATGAACAATCGGTTACAACTCTTAATGATAAGTTCTGGGATAAATTTGACAGGACAGACTGGGGAAAGTCAAAATTTATAGTGTCCTATATGCTGGAGGATGATTATGACGGTAAGGCATATGATATGCTTATATCTCATTTAAAAACTGCGGGAGTTCAAATTTACGGAAAAGGAATACACGGCAGACATAACGATGCTACATCGGATATTGTGGTGTGGTTTAGAAGTCAGTTTGATAAGATATTGTATGAGGATTTTGGCAGAGGTTAGAGTATGTTAGGTGAAAAGTGGACAGTATATTGGAATGAATATACGGCAGATACATATATGTATGGTTCTCAAATTACATTTAACAAAAAAGATGATGTGGAGTTTACCAATTTGCTTATGCCACCGGGGACGGTAATTAAGCAGTGGGATTCAAAAACAAATTTTCAGATGCAGAAAATTGAACCCACATTGCCGATTATTGATGGTGAGACAGAGTATCAGATTACTTTGAATATAGACATTCCGGATAATGCAAATCTGTTGGCACGATTGGTATTTTTTGATAGATACGGTGTAGAAGCAGGAAATCTTACGCTTAGGGATAAGGTGACTGTGTTCCGCTGCCCGCTGAAAACATACAGCTACAGGTTACAGTTGATTAATGCAGGAGTAAGTAAGATTAATTTTCATTCTATTGTGATTCAGGAAATTTATGATGAGCCGGTCTAAAGAGTTAAAACGATTAAACAGAATATTGAAATTGGTTAAAAGTCATAGAGAAGAAATGCAGGCTTTATCGGATGAAGAATTGCAGCATAAAACTGAAGAATTCAAGGAACGGCTGTCGGAAGGTGAGACACTTGACGACATCTTGCCGGAGGCATTTGCCGCAATTTGTGAGGCTGATGACAGGATTCTTGGTATGTATCCTTATGATGCGCAGATTTTAGGCGGAATTGCTGTTCATGAAGGTAATCTGATTGAAATGAACACCGGCGAAGGTAAGACTTTAATGGCTACCATGCCTCTTTATTTGAATGCGCTTACAGGCAAGAGTACCCTTCTTTTGACAACAAATGAATATCTGGCAATACGTGATGCAACAGAAATAGGCCCGGTGTATACATTTATGGGTTTGTCAGTTGTGGCAGGTGTACGGGCAAAGGCTGAAGAACGCATGAGTAATGACATGAAGCGTGATATTTATGCGACGGATATAGTTTATACCACCCACGGGGCGTTGGGATTTGACTATCTTTTTAATAATCTTGTTACTTCGGCAGAAGAACGTTTTATGCGTGAATTTTACTATGTAATTATCGATGAGGCGGATTCGGTATTGTTAGACAGTTCACAAACCCCTCTTGTTATCTCAGGTTCGCCGAGAGTTCAGTCGAATTTATATGAAATGGCAGATTTTTTTGTGACCACTCTGGTTGAAGGAAAAGATTATGAAAAGGAAGAACAAAAGGTTTGGTTCACAAAGGAAGGTATTGCTTATACGGAGAGATTTTTTGGTATAGATAATTTTTACGGTGAAAAACATTTTGAAATAAACAGACATGTAACATTGGCATTAAGGGCACATGCATTATTTGAACCTGAGAAAGATTATATGGTTTCAAAGGATAAAGAATTGCAGCTTCTTGATAATGGTTCCGGTCGAATGATGCCGGGAGTAAAACTTAGGGGCGGTCAGCATCAGGCTTTGGAAGTGAAAGAAAAACTGAAACTTTCCCAGGAAAACCGTTCTATGGCGGCAATAACCTATCAGAATCTTTTTTTACTTTTTCCCAAAATGTCCGGAATGAGTGGAACTATTTCCGACGCTTCGGAGGAACTTATGGATGTGTATGGCAATAAAGTAATTGTCATTCCGCCCAACAAGCCTATGATTAGAGATGATAAACCGGATCGTTTTTATAAGGATGTAGACAGTCAGTTTTCAGAGGCGTTGCGGACCGTTATGGATATTCATGCCACCGGTCAGCCGGTATTAGTGGTGGTGTCAACCATTGGTGAGACTGAACTGGTGTCAAAACTTCTGATACAGGAAAAAATACCTCATAACGTACTCAATGCAAATAATGCATTCTGGGAGGCTGAAATTATAAAAGAAGCCGGACAAATGCATGCGATAACGGTTGCAACCGCCATGGCAGGAAGAGGAACGGATATTAAATTAGGAGAAGGTGTTAAGGAATTGGGAGGTCTTGCCGTTATCGGTATCGGGCGTATGGCAAACATACGTCAGGAACGCCAGGCAAGAGGTCGTGCCGGCAGGCAGGGAGACCCGGGATTCAGCCTTTTCTTTGTGTCCCTTCAGGATGAGATTGTAAAGCGATACGGTATGATTAAGCCTGAAAAGTTTGAGGACGGAACTAAATATATAAGCAGACGTAAGCTTAGAAGAGTAATAAATGCCTCTCAGAAAACGGGAGAAGAATTTGCAGTACAATCCCGTAAGCATGCTATGGATTACGATAAGGTAATGCAGAGGCAAAGGGAATTGATTTATGCTACAAGAGACAGGCTTCTTGATGGTGAGGCGCTTTTGGATACACGTAAAGTTTTAAAGATCGCTCATTGGAACATCCGCAGATTTTTTGCCAATGAAAAGAGTGTAAAACCGGCTATGGTTACCAGATATATATTGGATAATATTTCTTATCGCCTTGATAATGAGATGGAAAATATAGATTTTAGCGATTCAAAAGAGCTTACTAAGTATTTTATTAAATGTGTGCGTAAAGGCTTGGAGGAACAAGAGGCTAAGCTTGGAAGCCCAGAGATTATGAGTGATTTTATGCGAATAGCAGCACTTCATGCCATTGATGAAGCATGGGTTGAGGAGGTTGATTATTTGCAACAGCTGCAGTATGCCGTATCAGGACGCCAAACAGCACAAAGAAATCCTGTTTATGAGTACCAAAGGGATGCACTGGAGTCTTTTAAAAAGATGAAAAATACTATTTTGAAAAATATAGTAAGAAATATTTTACTGAGCAATGTTTATGTTGATGCAGAAGGCGAGTTACGTATTTTGCTTCCGTAGGAGGAATTATGGTATACAATTTTAACTTAGGAATCGGCTGGGCCAGCAGTGGTGTTGAGTATGCACAGTTGTATCGGGCCAGGATGTTTAGAAACATCGGTGTAAATGCAAAATTTATATTTACCGATATGTTTCCAAAGGATAATATACAGCATATGACGGAGAATATGGGGTTTCTGGATTCGGAAATTCTTTGGCTTTATACTTATTTTACTGACACAAAAATAGCACCGGTTTCTTTTGATTTAAAGCAGCTGGAGAAAACTATTGGGGATAGAAAGTATACTTTTTCCCGGGATGGGAAAATAGCAAAGTACATTTTTGATGGTGTAAATAATTTTTATACGGTTTACATGGTAAATGAAACAGATGACAGGGTACATCGTGTGGAAATTGTTTCAGACGGAAAATTAATACGAAAGGATTACTTTACATATTGCAGGATATATTCGGAATATTATGCGCCTCTGGATAATCAGGCTCATTTGTATCAGCGCAGATATTTTAATGAAGATGGTACGGTTGCGTATGAAGAAATTATTGATGGTGATGAGATAATGTATCAGTTCCCTGAGCAGATTTTCTGTTCTAAAGAGGAATTGGTAGGTTATATGGTATCTACTTTGGGGCTTACTGAAGATGATGTGGTTATTATTGACAGAAGCACTGATATCGGACCTGCAATAATGAAAAATGCTGCTCCGGCTAAGATTGTAAGCGTAATCCATGCTGACCATTTCAGTGAAGGCGGAACAGATGAAGTGAATATTCTCTGGAATAATTATTATGAGTATCTGTTTTCACAGCATAAGCATATTGATTATTATGTAACAGCTACTGATGAGCAGAACCGGCTTGTAAGAGAGCAGTTTGAAAAGTATGTGGGGGTAACACCGAATGTAGCTACGATACCGGTAGGCAGTCTTAATAAACTTACCTTTCCTGACGCAGGTAGAAAACCTCATTCTTTAATTACTGCATCGCGTCTTGCGCCGGAGAAACATGTGGACTGGATAGTGGAGGCTGTGGCAGAAGCACGAAAGACAATTACGGATATTACACTTGATATTTACGGAATGGGTGCCGATGAGGCAAAACTTCGTGAGATTATAAAGAAGCATGGACTGGAAGAACGTGTGAAATTATGCGGTCAGCAGAAACTGGACGATATTTATAAAAATTATGAGGCGTATGTGACAGGTTCTACAAGTGAGGGATTTGGACTTACGCTTATGGAAGCTGTTGGGTCGGGACTTCCGATAGTGGGTTTTGATGTGCGCTACGGAAATAAGACCTTTATTGACGAAGGAAAGAATGGCTATAAGGTTCCGGTACATGATAAAATGACGGCAAAAGAGCGTATAAGTAAGCTGGCAGAGAGTCTTATACGTCTGTTTAGTGAAACTGATTTGGATAAATTCCATCAGCACTCTTATGACAAGGCGCAGACATATTTAACTGAGGAGGTGCAGAACAGATGGGCAATGGTTTTGAATCAGAAGAAATAGTATTGCTTTTAGATAATTATCAGGCTGACAGTCAGAAACTGCATACTTCCTTTAAACTGGCAGGTAAAAATTATCCGGTAGCGGTTATTGAGGATGACGGATTTTTGCCGGATGATGTAATGTCTGTATTCGGGTATTTCCTTGGGGATTTTAAAAATAGTGATAGAAATCCGGGACAACCACGATATTTTAATCAGATACCGGTTCCTGAGTATTGGGAAATCAGTGCCAATAATACAAGCGGAAAAGTGCATAATCTGAAAAGGGAAAGAGCGCGGATTTTTTACGCTGCACCTGCACATAAAAGACTTGTGAAAATAGTGGACTGGCTGGATGAGAGGGGCGTAGTGCGCTCCAGTGATCATTATAATAAGTATGGGGCATTATATGCCCGCACAATCTTCAATAACAAGGGATTGAAAGTTAACAGAACATATTTTTCTGCCGATGCAAAAGAAGTAATTATGGAGAATTACGTTACTAAGGATATTATTCTTAATGAGGGTGATGTGATTAAGATTTTCCGCTCACTGACAGCGTTTGTGTGCTATTTTATGAAAAAGGCAGGATTTGAAAGTAAGAGGATTTTTTTCAATACCTTATCCACATCATTCTTTGTATCTCAGAATATGCCGTCAGGTAATAAGCAGGATGTCTTATTCTGGCAGGAAGGTGTTAGACCGGATATACCCGGTAATATGCAGGTGATTCTTGATGGGAATGCCACAAGAGCATCAAAGATTATGGTACAGCAGAAAGCATCATATGATAAATTAGTCGAACTTGGTGTTTCGCAGGAGTTAGTACATAACCTTGGTTATATTTATCCCTTTAAGAAGGAAAATGGAGCAAAACCGCAGGTTCTTATATGTACCAATTCGGACAGAATTGCAAAGTGTAAGGAGCTTGTGGAGGCATTGCCGCAGTTACATTTCCATATTGTTGCCATAACTGAGATGTCTTCAAAACTTCTTAGCATGGAAGCGTACCCCAATGTAAAGTTGTATCCCGGTGTGAAGATGAGTATTGCGGATGAATTATTTGAAAAATGTGACATTTATCTGGATATTAACCATGAAGGAGAGATACTGTCAGCTGTGGAAAAAGCTTTCCTTCATAATCACATGATTTTTGCATTTAAGGAAACGATGCATAATCAGGCTTATGTGGCAAAGGAACATATCTATAATATGGATGATGTGGATGATTTAATTACCGGGTTGAATGCAGTTGCAGGTGATAAGGATTTAATTGCGGAACATATAGGAAGGCAGCATGAAGCGGCATTGCTTGAAACAGAAGGAGCATATCGGGGGATATAAATAATATGAAATATGTGTAAAATGCAGATATATAAAACGCATGTAACCGAATTTGATTTAGTTACATGCGTTTTTTCTTACATTATCCTAATTCTTTTATCCATCATATCCGGATTCATTGCTTCTGAAATTGCGGTTTCCATTGAAATTACACCATCCTGATATAATTTAAAAATACTGCTATCCATTGCAATCATGTTATCTGCGGCGGAAGTATAGATTATACCGTCAATCTGGTGTACCTTGCGCTCTCTGATAAGAGTACGGATGGCAGGGTTAAGCACCATGATTTCAAAGGCAGGTACTACTTTACCATCAACGGTAGGAAGTAACTTCTGACTTACAACTGCCTGCAGAATTGAGGAAAGCTGGATACAAATCTGGTGTTGCTGGGAAGCCGGAAAAACATCAATAATACGGTCAATGGTATTTGCGGCACCGATAGTGTGTAATGATGAGAAAATCAAGTGTCCTGTTTCAGCTGCAGTAACGGCAGTGTTTATGGTTTCATAATCTCTCATTTCACCCAGCAAAATAACATCCGGGCTTTGGCGCAGTGCGGAGCGCAGTGCAGTCAGATAGCTGTCGGTATCGGTGCTAATTTCACGTTGGGACACGATGCTCTTTTCATGGCGGTGCAAATACTCCAGAGGGTCCTCAAGTGTGATGATATGTGCTTCCTGTTCTTTGTTTATTTTGTCGATGAGGCAGGCAAGAGTGGTGGATTTACCGCTTCCGGCAGGACCGGTTACAAGCACCATACCATGATTGGTATCAGCAAGATTCATAACCGCATCAGGAATATTCAAATCTGCTGGGTGCGGGAGCGTAAAAGTGATAACACGGATTACGGCAGCATACGAACCACGTTGCTTGAAGGTATTAACACGGAAACGGGATATGCCCGGCACGGCAAAAGAAAAATCATCATCGCCTGTTTTTTCAAAATCATTAATGCTTCTTTCTGCCAATGCGTAAAGACCTACAACAAACTCGTAAGTGTCGTTGGGAAACAGTCTGGCATCATCAAGTGTCTCCAAATTGCCTTTTACCCTATAGGACAGAGGGTGGCCTGCTATTATAAAAATGTCTGATGCACCGTGATTGGTGGCATTGTTTAAAATTTGTTTTACGTCCATATTATTTGTCCTTTCAATCATATTTTCTATTCAATCAGATTCAGGAATTCTTCTTCGGGAATGTCCTGAGTGTATACGGATTTCCAGTTTACAATTTTTATAAAAGTATCTGTGCCTGATTCGGGGTAGCAGATTTGAAGCTTTACGGCTAGATATCTGTTGTCGGCAATAGGTTCTTCGAATGACAGATAATAACCGCCCGAATCATATTCAATCATACCATATGGTTTGAGTATTTCTGCTGCCGCTGTATAATAGGAATTTGCGTCGGTTGTCTGCACATAACATTGTGCAAGTATGGAATTGAGACTTATAAGTGTATCGTAGGCAACTTCCTGTGCAGCATAGAAACTTTGAGTTTTCTCCGCAACCTTCCGACTTAGCTTGTAATCTGAGTTTGCGGTTACAAGCGACAGGGCAGAAAAGGTTACAACACAAATCATTACAAATGACAAGAGGATTGTGGTGAATCCAAAATTGGAAAAACCACGGGTTTCTTTTAATTTATTCATTGCCGTCCACCTCCTTAATGTTGTTTAAAGTATAAGGAGTATAGTTACAGGCCCTTATTGTATAAATTTTTATGTTATCTTCGGAATAAAACTCAATGCCAATCTTACCCGGTAAGTCCCCTAAAGGTTGTATTGTAACATAGTATAATTTTTCACTTGGGGGACATGGGGTGAAATCCTTGTCCAGATATATGGTGAAGGTTGAATCAGTACTTACACCCTCGTCATAAGCCGCATATATGGTGTTTAAGCTCCCGTCACCGGTTTCATATAAGCTTGCTATGGATGAAGTTATTGCTGTTGCATGATGTAATGTTGTCGCGGAGTTAATAAGGTTATGGGATTTCATGAAAAATAGAAGTCCGCATCCGCAAAGTAAGCAAAACAACAGCAAATTTATTAATAATTCCATCAGAAACAGACCTGATTTGGAATGATATTTTTCACTCATGATTCCTCCTTTCCCACATCGCTGTGCAGCACAGTGCTGTGTAGGGAAAAATAAAGTTTTTGGGAAGTGCCTTCCATATCGGTTATTTCAGCACATATCAGGGAATCCGATAACAGAAAAATATTAAATTCCTCCAGTTCGATAATTTCCTGACCTGTTGAAAGTGAGAATACGGAATTCTTAGTTACCACTAATTCCCTCAGGGCGTTGTCGTAATAATAGATGTAGGTCATATATTCGGCATCATCCTCTGTTGTCTTGATGGATAGGGCATTAGTGCCCATCAGGTCACAGACGGTTATGGCACCTGCCACATCATTTTGACGGATTTTTTCTGCCAGGTATGAGGAGGTGGTGCGTAACTGATGATTCTTTGTCATAGTGTCTGTAACATTGCGGTAATGCTTTGCGCCGATTAGAGCAAGGGCTAATGAGGTGGCGGCAAAAAGCGTAACAAGCATCAAAACAAAAACCATATCAATTTTTTTGGAAGTATGTTCCCTAAAGATTGACATATATTAATCCCTTTCTATAATAGTGACATCCGGCCGGAGATTCCCACCGATGTACTGATAATCAATAAAAAAATGTTCTTTGTTATATGTAAGCCCATAGTGATTTTCCAGGTAGGATAAATTGAAGGGGTAACTTCCCTCCAATGCATAGCACTGGGTAATACTCCGATCCAGAGCGTTTTGCAGAATTGCTTTTTCCTGCTCGGAACTTGAACTGGCAAAGGAATCTGCAAAAATTACAAAAAATGTAAGCACCACAACAAGAAGCAGTATGGGCAGATATGTAGTTTTTGAAGTTTTTTCCTTTTTTTTATAAAAAACAGCCATACAACCTCCGGGTTATCCGATACTTGACATTATGCCAAGAAGGGGGAGTAAAAATGATATTAAAATTAATCCTATAAAGAAAGACAAAACTATAATAAGTGTCGGTTCAAGGATGGATACAAAATGGTGGAGTTCTTCATCGGCTTCCTGCTCGTAAGCCTTGGAGATATTCATCATGACATCATCCATGGAACTTGTCTTATAGCCTACGGTAATCAGGCTTGAATACATTTTGGAGAAAATTCCTGACAATAGCAGTGATTTTGAAAAACTTTCTCCGTTTTTTATAAGCTTGCGGCAGTGCTTTATTTTTTTCAGCAGATATGAATTGTCAATTAATTCTTCTGCAAGTGCAAATCCACGCTCTGTATCAAGACCGCTTGAAAGGGCAAGATACATACAGTTGGCAAAGCGGCTTCTGGATAA
Organism: uncultured Lachnospiraceae bacterium; assembly: GCA_964528145.1. Lineage (GTDB taxonomy): Bacteria > Bacillota > Clostridia > Lachnospirales > Lachnospiraceae > Acetatifactor. Next base: position 14,372 of record CAZGSF010000001.1, read on the forward strand.
TGACAGTGCCAGTCCACGGTTCTCATAGAACTTCTTGCCGTAGGGTGTTTTTAATACAAAAAATACTACAGTTGCCAGTACTAAAAAGATAAGAACAAAAATCAGAAGATATTTGTTAAGGAAAGTACTGATATCCATAAGAACTTTGGCAATGCCTGTAAGACCGCTGCCAAGCTCTGCATATACATCGGCAAAAATAGGTACAACCTTTGTTATTATAACAATTATGACAGCTAACATCATAACGGACATTGTAAGAGGATATGTAACGGCCTGCTTGATTCCTGCACGTATTTGAGCCTCGCGTTCATAATATGTAATAAGTGAGGAAAGTACTTCCTCAAGTCGTCCGGTTTCTTCGCCCACGTGAACCATTCTGAGCATGTATGGGGGAAAAACGCCGGTTGCGGAAATGGCATCATGAAGACATGCGCCTTTTTCCATGGGATCATATATTTGACTAAGCAGTTCTTTTGTTTCTTCCTCGTCGGCATCATCTTTTAAAATTGAAATGCCGTAGTATATGGGAAAACCTGCTTTAAGTATCATATTTATCTGCTGACAGAAGGATGAAACTTCTGCGGGGGAAAGCATTTTCTGTTTATGAAACATAAATAAACCTCCTAATAGACATATTTGGTCAGATATTTACTGTCTTTGGTCAGATATTTCTTCGGTGATTTGCTGGTGGATGCAAATGTGGGATCTAACAGGTTCCAGTCAGAACCGTCAAATTCTATTACACCGTTAATCCAGCCGATATCCGTAATGTAAATACTAATCCACGCATGGTATTCTTCACCCATGTAGCCAACCTCCAGACGGGTGGGGATGTTCTGACTTCGTAGCATGGTAGCCATTACAGCGGCATAATCAAAGCATATACCGGTTTGGGAAACAAATACTTCATCCACAACCGGAAGATATCCGGATACAACCGTTGCAGCTTTGTCATAGTCATAAGTATAGTTATCTATTATATAGTTATAGACCTGCTCCACAACCTCTAACTCGTTATTGGCAGGGTATGCAAGCTCCACAGCCTTGGAAACGGGAAGGGAGGATGCGTTAAAATTCACATATTGATTTGGATAAAGGTATGGTCCGAAGGTGTTTGTCAGTGTAACATCAACATCTATGGAAAGCGCGGTGGAATAGTTGGTTTGTGAAATGTTCTCAAAAATACCCACCGTATATGTTCCGTCACCGGCAGTAAGCGGAAATACTTCATAACCGCCGCCGTGCAGATTATAGGTATATGTTACATCGTCCGGACCTTTGATTTGCAGCTTTACTTTTTCGTTTGTGCCGGTGTAGTCTGCCATAATATAGCCTTCCGATGAGTTGGAGGCATCAATGATTGCCGTATCACATGAGTACACTGTTACTCCGGGAGCCTCAGGAGTAAGTACAACTGAAGCGTTGTCACGGGTGCCTTTCATGTTGGCAGAGGTATTGTCTGGAGACTCATTTTCAGTGTGGGTTGTGTCGGAATCTGAAGTATCCTCATCACAGCCTGAAAACATCATGCAGAACACCAAAAGCACAGAAAAGAGTAATGCAAATTTACTCCGTGTATGCTTCATAAAAAATCTCCGTTATTTGCTTAATACATATAGGTATATTGTAATCCAAATTACGGAAAAAATAAATATGGAAAAGCAAATGTATATACATTTTGGTGTGATAATGGTGTTAAATAAGTATGATTATTATTACACCTTTTCTAATACCTGGAAATGTTTTATAATAGAAAGTATAAAAAAGGAAATGTCGGAGAAACAAGGAGGTTTGCGTTATGATAAATGCATGTGTCGTAGGTTTAGGAAACAGGGGATATAATTTGGTATGCGAAGTCCTTCTAAAAAACGAAGATATTAACATTGTTGCTGTATGTGATGTTTATGAAGATAGGGTAACACGTGCAATTGATGCAATAAAAACTGCCGGGCAGGATGCAGAAGGGTTTTCGGATTATAAAAAAGCCCTGGATAAAAAGGGCGTAGATGCTGTATTTATCTTCAGCGGTTGGTGTAGTCACACTGAGATTGCGGTATACGCAATGAAAAAGGGGATTGCAGTTGCCAGTGAAGTGGGGTGTGAATACACTCTGGACAACTGTTATAAACTTGTAAAAACCCGGGAAGAGACCGGAGTCCCGTATATGTTCGTAGAAAATTGTTGCTGGGGGAAAGAAGAACTTTTGGCAACATCCATGGCAAGGAAAAATCTGTTCGGTACCATTGTGCACTGTGCAGGGGCGTATGCCCATGATCTGAGAAAGGAAATATCCTACGGTCACGTAAACCGACATTACCGATATGATAATTATGTGAATAGGTGTTGTGATAATTATCCTACTCACGAACTGGGACCTATTGCAAAGCTTTTAAATATTAATCGCGGAAACAGAATTATTTCGGTATCTTCATTTGCATCAAAAGCAGTAGGTCTTAGGGAATACATTCAAACGAGAGATGATGCCACAGATGAAATGAAAAATGAACATTTCAAGCAGGGAGATATTGTAACTACTGTTTTGACCTGTGCCGGCGGTGAAACAATTCTTCTTCGTTTGGATACGACATTGCCTCGTTCTTATAGTCGTGAATTCACGGTTCGAGGTACAAAAGGTATGTACATGCAGGATACTAATTCTTTCTTTTTCGATGGTCAGGAAGAAACTTTTGAACCGGTTAAATTTTATGAAAAGAATCTGAATAATGCTGTAAACTATGAAGAACATCTGCCGAATATCTGGAAGAGTGTTACTCCCGAAATATTGGAGGCGGGTCACGGCGGGATGGATTGGTTTGCGTATAAAGCTTTTACTGATGCCTTAAAGAACGGGACTCCTATGCCGATTGATGCTTATGATGCCGCCACATGGCAGGCAGTCTCAGTGCTTTCCGAAATTTCAATCCAGCAAGGTGGTGCACCTCAGGTAATGCCTGATTTCACCAATGGTCAATGGATTTATCGTCCGGCTATGGATGTTTGTGAATTGTAAATGATGAAATACATAGAGAAACATCCATTGAGTATGATTGTAATGGGAATTTTAGGAATTTCCATGTCTGCAATTTTTGTAAAATATTCCACGGCACCATCCGCAGTGACGGATAAGTGTAATTATTGTTGGAGTATTACTTGCAATTTTTTCTACTATTTTGGGACATAGTATATTTAGCTGGTGCCTGAAATATTTTTCTCCGGCCTTTGTGTCGGCGTCAAAGCTTTGCGAACCGGTAGTAGCGGCTGTATTTGCAGCTTTTTTGTTTGGAGAAGTACCTGCAATACCTGTATTTGCAGGAGGTGCAATGATACTTGGTGGTGTGCTTTATTATTCGAAAATTGAAACAGAAAAGTGATGTGTAACAATATTGATTACCTTTGAAAATGAAAAGCCCGTAAACGCAGTGTTTACGGGCTTTCTAGCAAGCTGCTGACGGGAATCGGACCCGTGACCTCCGCACTACCAATGCGACGCTCTACCGACTGAGCCACAGCAGCATTATGGTGATGGCTTCACAAAACCACCGAAAATTATTGTAACAAATAGTATATGCTTTGTCAACATACAAATTGAATTAATTGTAGACAATGTTAGAAATAATCATTGTTGGCTTTTGCTATGATAAATTCAACTTTATTGCTTGCATTTTTATCAAGCTCGCGGATTAAGTTTTCGGCAAGTTCCTTATCATTTTCGTTGATACAAAAAATGCATATTTCAGGCTTGCGGCGCAGTAATCCGGACTTAGTCCACTTTACGAAATATGAAATTCTGTTTTTCAGTAATTCACGCTCTATAAGCTGCTTGAATTCCATATCGATTACCTTGCATAGTTCGATTTCGTTATTAACTTTTAAAGAAGTAAAAACGTTGTGTTCCATTATTGTTTCCTTAGCCGATGTATTGAAATATGTAGTCGAAAATATAACAAATATATTATATCATAGCTTAAAAACTTTTTCACTATGGAAATTTATGAAAGCATTGCGATTTTTTTGAAAAAAGTATACAATCAAAGTAGCATTACAATAGAAGAGCAAGAGTGAAAAGAGGTGTTATAATGGATTTTTTTGAAAAAGTCGGAGAAACCATTACAAGTGTAGGCAAAGAAGCGATTGATAAGACGAAGGCCTTTGCAGAAGTGGCAAGTCTGAAGAGTCAGATTCATACTTGTGACAGCGTTATAAAAAAGAATTATGCTGATATCGGTAAGGTATATTATGATAATTTCGGCGATAACGCAGAAGAATTATTCAGTAAACAGTGTAAAGCAATAAAGAATGCAGAAGAAGCCAAAAGGGCTTTGGAAGAGAAATTGAAAGAAATAAATCCCATGTGATATCACATGGGATTTTGTTTTTGTTATTGTGGTTGTGCCGCCAGGGCAGCAGCTTGTGCAGCCTGCTGAGCCGCAATTTGACGGGCTATAATTTCCTGCTGTTGCAGGTATAAAACATTTTGATAATTCGGGTCAGCAAAGAATGCTTCCGTGTGAGGGCAAATGTGGGTCACAATAGGAACAATTTCGCCGGTTAACGGGTCAACGGTTGTTGTTGTGACTGCTGTACTGCCGATGGCAGTGCTGGAGCCTTTTTGCAGTACGGGATCCTCAACGGGTATCATTTCGATAACACCTGTAGCCGGGAAAGGACACATTGATGATGCAGGTAAATTACTATATTGGCAGTAGGTTCCCTGGAAATGAACATCACATGTGGTTACCGGTACGGTTCCCTCTTCAAAATATTCAATAGCTAAAGTTCCGTCACATAAGCCGGGGATGGGCAATTTGCCTGAACGTGAACAGATGGTTGCCGTTACAATCTGCTCAGGCTGTGCCGCAAATCCTGTTACCGGAAGTTCTGCATGAATTTCCTGCATTACCAGCTTCCAAAGTTTTTTGGAAAGTGCTTTTGCATCACCGGTAAGACTACCGTTACAATCATATCCGGTCCATGTGGTAGCAGTATAGTAGGGGGTATATCCGGCAAACCATACATCATTGTAGCTGTTGGAGGTACCTGATTTTCCCGCAATGGGCATTGTGCCAAAATTAACTGATGTTGCAGTTCCTTTTGTTACTACGTCTTCCATGGCACTTGTAAGCAGAAACGCAGTAGTTTCTTTTATTACACGACGACTTTTTATTTCTGTGTTATCAAGAATAATATTGCCGTTACGGTCTACGACTTTTGTGTAGAGCTTAGGTTCAATATATTCACCGCCGTTAGCGATTGCAGCGTAAGCGGCATTAAGCTCGAAATTTGTTACACCGTTGGTAAGTCCGCCGAGAGTCAGTGACTGTACAATATCGGATTTGATTTCGTCGCCCACCTGTTTGGACTCTACCAATGTGGTAAAACCAAAGTTTTTAAGGTAGTCAAAACCAAGCTGGGGAGTAATGACTGTAAGGTTCTTTACGGCTACGACATTTAATGATTCCTGAATAGCGTATCTTATTGAACATAATCCTCTAAAGGTTTCGTCATAGTTATTTACAGGTGTACCGTCATCGTAGTTATAGGGGGCATCGTTACGCATTGTAGCCAGAGTTAAACCGGCACTGTCAATTCCGGGTCCGTATGTTGCCAGAATTTTGAAAGTTGAACCCGGAGAACGGGTTGAACTTGTGGCACGGTTTAAGGTACGGCTTCCTTCTTTGGTTCCGCGTCCACCCACCATAGCTACAACATAGCCTGTGGAGTGGTCTTCAATAGTAAGGCTGACCTGAGGTTGCGGTGTAAGGGAAACTGTTTCTGCAAACACTTCTCCGCCGTATTCCTCAAGCATGGCATTTTTATAGACTTCAATATGCTCTTTTGCTTCATCCTGTGAATTGAAAAGCAAATCAAAATTTCTGCTTTCGGTTTCCTTAAAATAGGAAGTAAACATCTCGGAACTGAAGTTTACATTTTCTCCGTTTGCGTCTGTAATCGTAAGACGATATGATAAGAGCCATTCTACCTTGGAAGGATAATTCTCCTCGTTCATGTAAACACTGTCGGCAATTGCCTGGATTGAAGGGTCCTGAGTAGAATATATCTTAAGCCCGCCACTGTATAACATGGTGTACGCAGCGGTGTCACTGTAGCCGGCAGCAATCAAATCATTGTATACCTTTTCAGTAACGGCATCAATGAAATAGGAGGTTGTTTCCTGATTTTGTACAACTTGGTTTGCCTGCTGGATTCTTTCATATACATTATCTGCAAGTGCTTCATTTTTTTCTTCTTCTGTGATGTATCCCTGTTCCCACATGTACTCTAGCACTGTTTCTCTACGCTTGTTATTATTTTCGGGAAATGAGATTGGATTATTGGCAGAAGGATTCTTGGTAATGCCTGCTATAACCGCACACTCTGATAAAGTCAATTCGCTTACATCCTTATTAAAATAGCGAAGGGATGCTGCCTGAACACCAAGGGTATTTTGTCCTAAGTTAATAGTGTTCATGTAGCGTAAAAGTATTTCATCCTTGCTAATTTCCTTAGTTATTTGTAAAGCAAGGTACTGTTCCTGGAATTTACGTTTGATGCTGTCAGCAAGACCGTCTTCCTCCATCCAGTCGGTAAATACTGTGTTTTTGAGTAACTGCTGTGTAATGGTACTTGCACCTTCCTGCTTTTTACCGCCGCTTGTTATGAAACGGAAGCCGGCACGCATAATACCTTGTATGTCAATTCCGTTATGCTCGTAGAAACGCTCATCTTCAATTGCAACAAAGGCATGGGCAAGATTCTCGGGAATTTTCTCGAGTCCTACGGGAATACGGTTGGAATTGCTGGCTACCAGTTTGGCGGTTTGTCTTCCTTCGATGTCGTATACGAAAGAAGAATATCCGCTGGGTGCCACCTCATCGGGAGATATATCCGGTGCATTGTCTATAATTGCGCGGAACATACCGATTCCTGCACATAATCCGATAACTGCCGCAGCGATAAATGCGGTTAATAATATCTTAACTCCGTAAAGTGCAATTTTTCGTCCTATTTTTGTTGACTTAGAATTAAGTGCCTGCTGTTTTTCACGGACACCTTTTTTTCCATAATTCATTAATACTTCACCTCTTTGATGTTTTGCCCCATAAGCAATATCTATATGATTATATCAAAAAAATAATTGTAAATAAAGGATTTTATTACCATATTAAGAATTGTTCACAAATTCTTTAGTTTTTATGCTGGATTTAAGATGTAAGTGTGGTATATTAAAAAAGGATAAATTAAAAAATAGTAACCATGGGAGAATTGCTATGGACAATACAATAGATAAAGTACAGGGCGCAGCGGACTACAAAATACTGATAAGCGGCGGCGAAGGAGAAATAATAGAAAAAAAATCCAGATTTATTGCCACTGTCCGTGTTGTGGAATCTGAGGAAGAGGCCCAGGCGTTTATAGAGGAAATGAAGAAAAAATATTGGGATGCAAGGCATAATTGTTCTGCATTCGTTATCGGACAAAGGGGAGAACTTACCAGATGCAGTGACGATGGTGAACCATCGGGAACTGCCGGAAGACCTATGCTTGAGGTACTTCTTGGGACAGGCATCCGTAATATAGCGGTTGTTGTAACAAGGTATTTCGGAGGAGTGCTTCTTGGTACCGGTGGCTTGGTGCGTGCTTATACCCAGGCGGTGCAGGAAGGGCTTAAAAATTGTGAAACGGCAGTGATGAGATTCGGGGTAAGATACAAACTGATAACAGATTATAACGGAGTGGGAAAGATTCTTTATCTGCTTTCTGAAAAAGGCATAGGACAGGAAGAATCCGATTACGGTGAAAATGTAACATTACAGGTAATGGTGCCCTTTGAAGAGGCGGCTGCTTTTGTAAAAGATGTTACGGAAACAACAAACGGAAAAGTGAATATAACGGAACTTGAACGTACGTATTTTGTTGACAAAAAACGTGCATTTTAGTATGGTTTTATAAGGAGGTCTGCTATGGAAGATATTAGAGAATTATTGGATACAAAGCAATATACCCGTCTGCGTCAGAATCTGACGGAACATAATGATGCGGATATTGCTGCGGTTATGGAAGAACTTAATAAAGAAGAGATGCTTAAAATATTCCGTATTCTTCCAAAGGATATGGCAGCGGATGTTTTTTCTTATCTTGAAGTGGAAAATCAGCAGATGATAATTACTTCTTTGTCAGACAAAGAAGCTGCAAATATTATTAATAACCTGATGGCCGATGATGCTACCGACCTTTTGGAGGAAATGCCGGCAAATGTAGTTAAGAAGCTTCTTGCAAATGCCAGTCCTGAGGCCAGAAGAGATATTAACCATTTGTTACGTTATCCGGAGGATTCCGCCGGAAGCATCATGACTGTGGAGTATGTGGATCTTAAAGAGCATCTTACGGTTAATGAGGCAATTGAACGCATAAGAAAGGTCGGAGTGGATAGTGAGACTATCAACATTTGTTATGTGCTGGATGCACAGCGCAAGCTGATGGGTACGGTTGCATTAAGATATCTGCTCCTTAGTGAAGGTGACGAGATAATCGGGGATATTATGCACGAGAACGTTATCTCCATAAATACGCTGATGGACCAGGAAGAGGTTGCAAAGCAATTCAAAAAATATGACTTTACTGCCATGCCTGTTGTTGACAACGAGAATCGTCTGGTGGGTATTATTACTGTCGATGATATCGTGGATATCCTGGAAGAAGAGAATACCGAGGATATGGAGAAAATGGCAGCTATCGTACCCGGTGACAAGCCTTATATGAAGACCGGTGTGTTTGAAACCTTTAAACAGCGTTTCCCGTGGCTGCTTCTTTTGATGGTAACCTCAGTATTTACCCAGGCAATCATCATGTCTTTTGAGGATGCATTCAGCGTGGTGCTTTCCGCATTTATTCCCATGCTTATGGGAACGGGAGGTAATGCCGGAGGCCAGGCAAGCGTTACGATTATCCGTGGTTTATCATTAGGGGAAATAGAGTATAGGGACGTACCCCGTGTAATCTGGAAAGAAGTGAGAGTGGCAGTTATATGTGGCATATGCTTGGGAATTGCCAACTTTGGTAAAATAATGTTATTTGACGGCTTAGGTATGCTTGTTGCGTTGGCAGTCAGTTTGTCATTGGTTGCGGTGGTGCTTCTTGCGATGTTTGTAGGATGTATTCTGCCGGTGGGAGCTAAAAGGGTAGGATTAGACCCTGCTGTTATGGCAAGTCCTTTTATTACAACTATTGTTGATGCACTTTCTTTGGTTATTTATTTTGCTTTTGCTTCTAATATTTTGGGATTATAGAAATTAAATTGCGGAACCGACTGCCGCTTCTTTTATAGTGGGCAAACTGTTCCGCAAAGAAAAAACAGTATAATATTATTGCTTCTTGAACCCGGCGCGTTTTCTAAGCGTCGGGTCTAATATTTTCTTTCTGATTCTTAAGGATGTGGGAGTTACCTCCAACAATTCGTCAGTATCAATGAATTCCAAAGCCTGTTCTAATGAAAGGATTCTGGGGGGAGTGAGTCTTAATGCTTCATCGGCACTGGACGAGCGTGTGTTGGTAAGCTGTTTTTTCTTACATACATTAAGCTCGATATCCTCTGCTTTACCGTTTTGTCCCACAACCATTCCCGAGTAAACTTTTTCGCCGGGACCGATAAAAAGAGTACCACGTTCCTGAGCATTATATAAACCATAGGTGATGGCTTCACCGGCCTCAAAGGCAATAAGAGAACCTTGTTTTCTGTATTGGATATCGCCTTTGTAAGGTCCGTATCCGTCAAATATGGTGTTGATTATACCATTACCCTTGGTATCTGTCATAAATTCGCCTCTATAACCGATAAGACCGCGTGACGGAATGGAGAACTCAAGGCGGGTATAGCCGCCGGATGCAGCACCCATGCTGCGAAGTTCGCCTTTTCTTTGGCTTAATTTTTCTATAACGGAACCGGAAAATTCATCGGGTACATCAACATATGCAAGCTCCATGGGCTCAAGCTTCTTTCCGTGTTCATCATTGCGATATATAACCTCAGCCTTACTTACCGCAAATTCGTAACCTTCACGGCGCATATTTTCGATAAGAACTGATAAATGAAGCTCGCCGCGCCCGGAAACCTTAAATGCTTCGGTGGTTTCCGTTTCTTCCACGCGCAGTGATACGTCAGTGTTAAGCTCTCTGAAGAGACGGTCACGCAGGTGACGGCTTGTTACATATTTGCCTTCTTTTCCCGCAAGAGGAGAGTCATTTACGATAAAGTTCATTGCAATCGTGGGCTCGGAAATTTTTTGGAAAGGAATTGCAGTAGGATTTTCTACAGCACATAAGGTGTCACCGATATGAATGTCGGAAATACCTGAAATTGCAACTATAGAACCGATATGTGCTTCCTTTACTTCTACTTTATTAAGTCCGTCAAATTCGTAAAGCTTACTTACTTTAACTTTTTTCTGCTTGTCGGGTTCATGGTGGTTTACAATTACAACCTCCTGATTAACGGCTAAGGTTCCGTTATCAACCTTTCCTACACCGATACGTCCCACATATTCATTATAATCAATGGTACTTATAAGCACCTGTGTACCTGCGTCGGGGTCTCCTTCGGGTGCAGGGATGTAATCAAGTATTGTCTCAAAAAGCGGAACCATGTCGGTACCTTTTGTGTCAGGGTCTAAACTTGCGATTCCTGATTTGGCGGATGCGTATACAAAGGGGCAGTCAAGCTGTGCATCATCTGCATCGAGATCAAGGAAGAGTTCCAGAACTTCATCGATAACTTCTGCAGGTCTGGCTTCGGGACGGTCAATTTTGTTAATGCATACGATTACGGGAAGCTTTAATTCAAGAGCCTTGCGCAATACAAATTTGGTCTGGGGCATGGCGCCTTCAAAAGCATCAACAACAAGAATAACCCCGTTTACCATTTTAAGAACACGTTCTACCTCACCACCGAAATCTGCGTGTCCCGGTGTGTCAATAATATTAATTTTTGTGTTTTTATAAGTAACGGCAGTGTTTTTTGAAAGTATTGTAATACCACGTTCTCTTTCTATATCATTGGAATCCATAACACGCTCAGCAACCTCCTGATTGGCACGAAAAACACCGCTTTGCTTAAGCAGTTCGTCTACCAGAGTGGTTTTACCATGGTCAACGTGTGCAATGATAGCTATATTTCTAATGTCTTCTCTTTTTTGCTTCATATAATATTTGGCTCCTTTACTGTTTCAAAACTTCATCAGTATAGCACTATCTTTTTACAAAGGCAAGTATTTCCCATGTTTTGCCGGTTTAAACGGCGGAAATTGCGATAACTGACAGTACTAATCTGATTAAAAATGTAGTATAAATATGTTGTATTACAGATTTCGATATTTGGGGAGCATTTGAAGTCTGAAAATATTCTAAAGTGTAAGAAGGGAGAACACAAAAATGACAGATAAGGTTATTGAAAACAACCAGGTAACAATTATGGGGGAAATCGTAAGCAGATTTACCTTCAGCCATGAAATCTTCGGAGAAGGATTTTATATGGTAGATTTAAAAGTTAATCGTTTGAGCGAATCGGCGGATATTATTCCTCTTATGGTTTCGGAGCGTCTTATTGATGTGACGGAGGATTATCAGGGATATTACATAGCGGTAAACGGACAATTCCGTTCATATAACCGCCATGAGGAAAGAAAAAACAGATTGGTATTATCAGTATTCGCACGGGAAATTGAATTTGTGGAAGAAGTGGAAGAAAGCTCGAAAAGCAACCAGATTTACCTCGACGGATACATTTGTAAGGCGCCTATCTACAGAAAGACGCCCTTGGGACGTGAGATTGCAGATTTATTACTGGCAGTTAACAGACCCTACGGAAAATCAGATTATATTCCCTGTATTTGCTGGGGACGTAATGCGAGATTTGCAAGCGGCTTTCAGGTTGGAGAACGCTGTGAGATATGGGGTAGAATCCAGAGCCGTGAATATATGAAGAAAATTGACGAGGACACTTTGGAAAAGAGAGTTGCATATGAAGTGTCGGTAAGTAAATTGGAATTAAAAGAAGAATAAAGTTGAAATACAAAAAATTATAGCATCTTTACGTTGACAGAAAAGCGTGAGGGTGCTATGATTGTTTCTAACGATAGAGGTTGCGTGAATCAAGAGTACCATTTGGGATGTGGCAGTCACAGATGAAGGAATGGGAAAGGGACGAACGCCGAAAGAGGAGATGTACTGTCAGTCAAATCTTGGGCATGCGGTTAACAGCCGTATGACTGTCATCTGAAGCAGATGGGGCGCTATCATAGAAAGACTTTTATTAGACTTTTTAGCCTGCCCCTTTGTGGCGGCTTTTTTTACTTTATAAAAGCATCTATTTATAGCCCGCTTAATTTTAAGGAGGTAAAGGATATGGCCATTTTTACAGGCGCAGGTGTTGCTATCGTAACACCATTTCATGACAACGGAGAAGTTAATTACGAGAAATTTGCAGAACTGATTGAGTATCAGATTGCACACAAGACAGACGCAATTATAGTATGCGGTACAACAGGAGAAGCATCTACACTTACACATGAGGAGCACCTTGATGTTATCAAATACTGTGTTGAGAAAGTAAACGGAAGAGTTCCGGTTGTAGCAGGTACAGGTTCCAACTGTACTCAGACAGCTATTTACCTGTCACAGGAAGCAGAAAAACATGGCGCGGACGGTTTACTTTTGGTTACACCTTATTACAATAAGGCAACCCAGAAAGGATTATATGCACATTTTAAAGCTATTGCCGATTCAGTTAAGATTCCTATTATACTTTACAACATCCCGGGAAGAAGTGGAGTAAATATGAATCCGGATACAATTGTTAAGCTTTGCACAGAAGTAGACAATATTGTAGGTGTTAAGGAAGCAAGCGGTAATATTTCCCAGATTGCAAAGATTATGTCTCTTGCAGACGGTAAAGTGGATTTATATTCCGGTAATGATGACCAGATTGTTCCCATCCTTTCACTTGGCGGAAAAGGTGTAATTTCTGTATTATCCAATGTTGCACCGGAAGAGACACACGATATCTGTGAGATGTATTTTAACGGTGATGTGGCTGGAAGTGCTGCATTACAGCTTCGCGCAATAGAGCTGATTGATGCTCTCTTCTGTGAGGTTAATCCTATTCCGGTTAAGAAGGCTGTCAGTCTTATGGGAATTGAGGCAGGACCACTTCGTATGCCTTTAACCGAGATGGAACCTGCAAATGCAGAAAAACTTGAAAGTGCAATGAAAAAGTTTGGTATTTTATAATCAAACGTGATAAAATAGAAAATAAGTAAATAATTAGGAAAGGCAGGTGAATATCTGCCTTTTCTTTGATAAAGAGGAGCAGAAGAATGATAAGAGTAATTATGCATGGATGTAACGGTAAAATGGGCCAGGTTATAACAGGACTTATGGCAGGAGATGACACTGCAAAGCTTGTGGCAGGAGTGGATGCTTTTAATCAGACATCGGATACATATCCTGTATTTAAAAGTCTTGAGGAGTGCGATGTTGAGGCAGATGTTGTAATTGATTTCTCAGCAGCACCTGCGGTAGACGGTTTGTTAGAGACTTGTGTTAAACGTAATTTACCCTGTGTGCTTTGTACTACAGGACTTTCAGAAGAACAGCTTAAAAAGGTTGAAGAAGCATCAAAGACTGTTGCAATATTAAAATCCGCCAACATGTCTTTGGGAATTAATATGTTACTTAAATTACTAAAAGAGGCTACCGGTATCCTTGCGCCGGCAGGCTTTGATATTGAAATTGTTGAAAAGCATCATAACCAGAAGGTGGATTCACCCAGCGGAACAGCACTTGCATTGGCTGATTCCATAAATGAAGAACTTAATAATGAATATGAGTATGTATATGACAGAAGTCAGGTAAGACAGAAAAGAACTCAGAAGGAAATAGGAATCAGTGCTGTAAGAGGCGGAACCATCGTAGGGGACCATGATGTTATTTATGCCGGTGCCGATGAAGTTATTACTTTCTCACACAGAGCTTATTCCAAGGCTGTTTTTGGGAAAGGTGCCATTCAGGCAGCTAAATTCCTTGCAGGGAAACCGGCTGGAATGTATGATATGAGTGATGTTATTGATGCACAAATGTAAAAGAGGAGTATATGAAATATGTCTAATCTTGAACGTATTACCAAGCATGTTGATCGTGGCAGCGAATTGGGAATTGATGAACAGGAACTCAAATATCTTAAAAGTCTTGCAAAGCAATATCCAACAATAGCGTCGGCATCAACAGAGATTATCAATCTACAGGCGATCCTTAATCTTCCAAAGGGAACGGAGCACTTTTTGACGGATATTCATGGTGAGTATGAACAGTTTAATCATGTTCTTAAAAATGGCTCAGGTTCAGTGCGTAGAAAAATTGATGAAGAATTTGGCAACACTTTGAGCAATAAGGATAAGAAAACTCTTGCAACACTTATATATTATCCCAAGGAAAAACTGGATTTGATATTAAAGGAAGAGGATAATATTGAAGACTGGTACAAGATTACGCTGCACAGGCTTGTTCAGATAACTAAACGTGTAGCTTCCAAATACACACGCTCAAAGGTTAGAAAAGCTCTTCCGAAGGACTTTGCTTATATTATTGAAGAATTGATAACAGAAAAGGCTGAGGTTCAGGATAAAGAAGCTTATTATAACGAGATCATTCATACCATCATAAGAATCGGCAGAGCAGGACAGTTTATAATTGCTCTCAGTAATCTGATACAACGTCTTGTTATTGATCATTTACACATTGTTGGTGATATTTATGATAGGGGACCGGGTCCTCACATTATTTTGGATACCCTTAGCCAGTATCATTCCGTGGATGTCCAGTGGGGCAATCATGATATCGTATGGATGGGTGCGGCAAGCGGACAAACTGCCTGCATTGCCAACGTTATACGTATGTCAGCCCGCTATGGCAATCTGGATACCTTGGAAGAAGGTTACGGAATTAACTTGATTCCTCTGGCTACCTTTGCTATGGAAACTTATGCAAATACAAATTGCGACTGCTTTAAAATTAAATTTAACACCGACTACAATACCAAGGATTTAAGTCTTGACATGAAGATGCACAAGGCTATTTCGATTATTCAGTTTAAACTGGAAGGACAGCTTATTATGCGTCATCCTGAGTTTCATATGGAAGACAGGATGCTTTTGGATAAAATTGATCCGGTATCCAAAACAATCGTGGCTTATGGCAAAACATATGAAATGAAGGATGTGGATTTCCCTACGGTTGACTGGAATAGTCCTTATGAACTTACAGAGGCGGAGCAGATTGTGGTAGAGCGTCTCCAGCAGGCTTTCACACGTTGCGAAAAATTACAGCGTCATGTACGTTTTATGTTTTCAAAGGGCGGCTTATATAAAGTGTTTAACGGCAATCTGTTATATCACGGTTGTGTTCCCATGGAGGAAGACGGAACCTTTTCGGAAGTGGAAGTATATGGTGAAATGTACAGCGGTAAAGCTTTGTATGATGTGCTTGATCATTATGCAAGAAAAGGTTTTTATGCTGATGAAGATATGAGTGAGAAGATAAAGGGCATGGATATTATATGGTATATTTGGACCGGCCCCGGCTCTCCGGTTTTCGGCAAAGACAAAATGACTACCTTTGAAAGATACTTTATTGAGGATAAAGAAACTCATAAAGAAACCAAGAACAGCTATTATAGGCTTACTGATAATGAGGATGTAATTAAGAATATTCTGCAGGAGTTTGGTCTTGATATCTATAGTTCCCATATAGTAAACGGGCATGTACCTGTTGAACGTAAAAAAGGCGAATCGCCAATTAGATGTGGAGGAAAACTGCTTATTATTGACGGTGGTTTTTCAAGGGCTTATCAGGAAAAAACAGGAATTGCAGGATATACTCTTGTATACAATTCCCATGGTATGCGCCTTGTAGCCCATGAGCCTTTTGAGTCGGCAGAAGCCGCAATAAAAAATGAAACAGATATTTTCTCGGATTCTGTAATTATTGAGACAAGCTCCATGAGACGCAGGGTTGCGGATACTGATGTGGGAGCTGAACTTAGGGACAGCATCTATGAACTGGAAGAATTGTTAAAGGTATATAGGGAAGGCCTGATTGTAGAAAAAGGTATGTAACTAAATGAATATGTAAGGTGACATGTTAAATGCTCATACATCCACAGGATATCTGTAGTGCATGAGCATTTTGACAATTTATCTTGAACCAACAACATCGTCTGTGATGTTCTGCACACCGTTTGCAGCGTCATCAACGATGTCGCCAACGGCGTTTCCCGCATCTTCAATGACGCCACCGTTGTCTCCGGAATTACCGTTTGTGGTATTGTCTGTTGTATCGGTGGTGTCTGTGGTGCCGTTGTTTCCTGTGTTGGAATCCATACCTGTTGTTTCATTGCTGTTGGTATCGGTGGTAGTGCCTTCTGTGGCTGAATTGTTTGTGGTGCCGTTGTCGGTACCTGTCCCTTGATCTTCGGTCTGGGTTGTACCAGCCATATCTTCACGGTTGCCTGCGTTGTTGTCAGTGTTATTTCTGCCACATGCAACAAAACAGCAGGTGGAAGCAACCAAGAGTGTAAGAATTATTGTCTTATTTAATTTTTTCATAATATTCACTCCTTTTATTATGTTTGCAGAACATATTTTTGAGCAATTCAAAGAGATGTTCTTTCGTTATTATGTGTTGTAAAAAATAAATTATACTTTTTTGTAAAAAATATTTTAAATAATGAAAGTAGGGCAAAAAAATGGAATTTCGTCCTTGTATTGACATTCACAATGGTAAAGTAAAGCAGATTGTGGGAGGAAGTCTGGCAGATAAAGGTAATCAGGCTAAGGAGAATTATGTCTCTGAATATGATGCCGTATATTATGCCGAACTTTATAAGGATTTAGGCATTAAAGGAGGACATGTGATACTTCTTAATGCAAAAGATAGCGAATTTTATGAGGCTACAAAATCACAGGCGCTTGGTGCATTATCAAGGTGGCCGGGAGGCCTTCAGGTGGGAGGAGGAATCACTCCGGAAAATGCAGGAGAATTCTTAAAAGCCGGTGCAAGCCATGTAGTTGTAACTTCTTATCTTATAGAAAATAAAGAGATAAGCTTTGAAAGACTGCAAAAACTTAAAGAAGCAGTGGGTAAAGAGCATCTTGTGTTGGATATGAGCTGTATAAAGGGTGAAAATTCTGGTGAGTATTTTGTGGTGGCAAACAGATGGCAGGATGTTACAAACAGCAATATGACACCGCAGCTTTTGGAACAACTGTCGGAGTATTGTGATGAGTTCCTTATACATGCCGTGGATGTGGAAGGAAAAGGGCAGGGGATTGATAAGAAACTGGTAAAACTTCTTGGAGAGTATGACGGTAATCCTGTTACTTACGCAGGAGGCATACATAGTATGGAAGATTTGGAAATTATTAAGAACCTGGGTCAAAACAGAGTTAATTTTACTATAGGAAGTGCCCTTGATATTTTTGGTGGGAATATGGTGTTTGAAGAGGTGCTTGACTATATAAAAAGTTAAAATTCTGATATAACAAAAAAGAACCAATCATTGATTGGTTCTTTTTCTAATCACTTAACTAATATTGCTAATTCTAAATAAAAAATTCTAAACAAAATTTATAATTTATATATTTAAGAAAAGGCACATAATGTTACTGATTATGGTGTTATAAGCGATTCTTATAACTTGGTTACGTTAACAGCCTGAGGTCCTTTTTCTCCGTTAACTACTTCGTACTCAACTGCCTGGCCTTCTTCAAGAGATTTGAAGCCTTCCATGTTAAGTCCTGAGTAATGTACGAATACGTCATTACCAGCTTCATCAGAGATGAAACCATAACCTTTTTGGTTGTTAAACCATTTTACTGTACCTTTGTTCATTATAGATACCTCCAAAAGAATAAATAAATGTTGTGTTATCACAACACGTTAAGAATAGCACACATTCTCATAAAAGTAAAGCGTAAATATACAGATTTTTAGTGGATTTTTGACGAATTGACAAAATGATATTGCCTTTTTTCCTTAAGTGTGATAATTTTATGCAAGACTGACAAGACAGTTGAGTTGACAGTCGGGTAAGCGTTTAAAATATACAGAGGAGTAAGTGAATATGAAGACAATTAAGAAATTTTTGAATGAAATTTTTATTGATGGATTAAGTGGAATGGCGCTGGGGCTTTTTTCTACATTAATTATCGGAACAATAATTGCACAGATAGGAAGCCTTGTAGACGGAGAGATAGGAAGTTATCTTATTGCTATAAGTAATGTTGCCAAGAGTTTGACGGGAGCAGGAATTGCAGTAGGTGTTGCGAGCAAATTTAAAGAAGGTCCTCTTGTTACAGTATCAGCAGCTGTGGCGGGTATGATTGGTGCATTTCCGGGAGTAACCTCCATGGAGGCGTTTGCGCTTGGTAAACCCGGTGAACCTTTAGGGGCGTTTATTGCAGCAATTGTGGCAATTAAGCTTGGACATCTTGTTGCAGGTAAGACAAAAGTGGATATTATTGTAACTCCAATGGTATCTATTCTTACCGGTGCCGCAGCAGGTTTTATAGTGGGACCTCCCATCAGTTCTTTTATGATGTGGGTTGGCGAACTGGTTAATTTTAACGTTGAAGCTCATCCTGTTGTTGGTGGTATTATTGTATCCGTTCTTATGGGTATGATTCTTACATTGCCAATCAGTTCTGCTGCAATCGGAGTTTCCATGGGACTTAGTGGTCTTGCGGCAGGTGCGGCAACAATTGGCTGCTGCTGTAATATGGTAGGTTTTGCCGTTGCAAGTTACCGTGAAAATAAAATGGGTGGTCTTATTGCCCAGGGAGTAGGAACCAGTATGCTTCAGGTACCTAATATAGTACGCAAACCCATCATATGGCTTCCTGCTATTATATCAAGTGCGATTTTAGGACCAATCGCTTCTGCTGTATTACATATGACAAGTACTCCTGTAGGTTCCGGAATGGGCTCGGCAGGTTTTGTAGGACAGTTTGCAGCATATGAATCCATGACAGAAGGCGGCATGTCAGGAGGAATGGCGTTAGTACTTATTTTAATAATGCACTTTATTCTTCCGGCAGTGGTTTCGTTGGGAATTTCAGAGGCTATGCGAAAAGCAAAGCTTATTAAGAGCGGCGATATGGCATTAGATGTATAAAAAAAACGTCAAAATTTGGTAAAATGTTACAAAAATGTTAAATAAAGTTGTACTTATAGAGTCATCTGTGGTAAAATGGTTAAAGTTTACCGGAGGTGACTTTTTTTTATGGAATCTTTTAAAAGTAAAAAGCATAAAAGGAAAGTTAATTATTTGGTCTTGTTTACAACTGATGCAGTAGATGGAAATATCATGCAGATACGCCTTACGCCCTTTCTTTACAGGCTGCTTATTGTGTTCATTTGTGTTGTAATTGGAATTCTGGCAGGGTTCTTTGCGTATGGCGGTTCATTGTACGAGAAGTTTGAAAGTACATTGAAAGAACAAAAAGAAGAAATTTCTACGTTAAAGGATGAAAATGCAGCGATTACGGCAGAGAATGAGGCATTGAGTGAAAAGGTTGCAATTCTTAGTGAGACGGTTAACCAGAAGGTTTTGGCTGAACAGGAAGAAGCAGAGTATAACAAGGCAATGGCGTTGCCAACAGATTTCCCATTAACAGGTTCTGCACAGGTTGAAGAAACTACAAGAGTTGAGGTTCGTGCAGCTGAACTGGCGGAGGCTGGTATTCAGATTCGTGATTTTGATGCAGATGAATCCACATTGCCACAGGATAAATATCCGATCAGTCTTTTTACGGCAACCGAAGGAACCAGTGCGGTTGCATCGGGTACCGGTACAGTAATCGAAGTCGCAGATGATGCTGATTTCGGATATCGAGTGGTTATTGACCATGGCAACGGATATAAGTCGGTATACCTTAATAAAGAAGCACCTATTGTTAAACAGGGAGACAGTATTACCAGAGGTGCAGCGATATATATAATTAAGAGTGAGAATACATCACTAGGGTATCAGATTATCGAAAATGATGTGTACATAAATCCAATGGATATGATTGCAATAAGTGGATAGAAAGAGGTTAAAAATGAAAAAGAACAATATGAAAGCAAAAATTAGCACTATTCTTGGAAAAGGCTGTGTACTTAACGGTGATTTCAATGCAGAAGGTTCAGCAAGAATCGATGGTAGTGTAAACGGTAATGTGGTTGTAAAAGGACTGCTTGTATTAGGTGTTGACGGAAAAATTATCGGAGACATCGAAGCAACCGGTGTTATAATCGGCGGACAGGTAATCGGAAATATAGATGCACCTGAGAAATTAGAAATTTCTTCCCGTGCAAAGGTTATCGGCGATATCAAAACAAAGGTGCTTGTAGTAGATGAACGTGCAATTTTCCAAGGAAAGTGTGATATGTATCAGGAAGAGGTAACCGGCAAAAAAGCAAATGTTAAGCCGAGTGTTAAAGCAGCACGTGCAGGAAAGAAGTCAGCAAAGGCTGCTATTGCGGAAGCATTGAAGGAAGTAGAAGAAGAAAATCGCAGTCAGGAAGAAACCATGGCAAATGCAGCGGTGGATACTGCAGATGTAAAACCTGTAGAAGAAGCTAAGGATACAGTAGAAGTGAAATAATATAATGCAATAAAAAAGTGCTGGCAATGCAGCACTTTTTTTATTGTTTCATACGTTCAAAAACTAATTCATAGCCATCGTTACCGTAATTTAATGAGCGGTTTACACGGCTTATAGTGGCTGTGGAAGCACCTGTTTTGTCTGCGATTTCGAGGTAGGTCTTTTTGTCGCGTAACATGGTTGCTACTTCAAAACGCTGTGAAAGTGACAAAAGTTCATTTACAGTGCATAAATCTTCGAAGAAACCATAACATTCGTCCTTATCCTTCAAACACAGAATCGCATCAAAAAGATGATCTACGGCATCTGTTTTAATTTTCTTGTTCATAAGTTATACCTCACATCCTTAATAGACACTTTTTTGCTTTAATTTGTAAAACCGTCTGTAGGCATTTTAACATATTAAAGTTGTAAAGTAAACAAAAATATTAAATAAAAATATAAATATATAAATATATAAAATGCTTGTCATGTGGTTTTTAATACTATATAATGTAAAAAGATATACCAATGAGAGGGGACTGTTATGAAAATAGATATGCAGGATCTGCTTAACAGTATATTATCCAACTTTGAACGGATAGAATATATTAAGACAGAAGATATTCCGAATATTGATTTGTATATGGACCAGGTTACTACGCTAATGGATAGCAGACTTAGGAATTCTACGCGTAATCCGGGCGATGATAAGATTCTTACAAAGACGATGATTAACAATTATACTAAGAATGACTTGCTTCCGCCACCGGTTAAGAAAAAATATTCAAAAGAGCATGTTCTTTTGTTGATTTTTATTTATTACTTCAAGGGTGTATTATCAATTAATGATATACAGACTCTTTTAGGTCCGCTGACTGAGAATTATTTCCAGGGGAACGGCAAGTTTACATTGGAGGATGTTTACGAAGAGGTTTTTTCTTTGGAAGAAGGCTATATAGAGCTTTTGAAGCAGGATGTAATTGAGAAATATGAGAAGGCTGAGTCTACATTTACGGATGCACCGGGGAAGGATAAGAAATTCCTTCAGCAATTTGCCTTTATATGTATGCTTAGTTTTGATGTGTACATTAAAAAACTACTTATTGAGAAGCTGATTGACGGAATTCACGAAGGAACAGTAAAGGAAGCAGATGCTTCCAAGAGTGAGCAAAAAACAAAAGAAACCAAGCCGGTAAAATAATTGTATTAATAGCACATTTTATAATTACACATATAATAAAGCATCATGAAAAAATGGAGGTCTTTAATGAAAAAGATTTGTTTGACATTTGGGATGGTGCTTTTTTTGTGCGCATCATTACTTGCCGGATGTACTAAAGGCGGAAACAATAAGGATGAGGAAACGGGCACGAAGGTAACATTAAATGAGGTGGCTCATTCCATATTTTATGCACCCATGTATGTGGCTATTGAAAAAGGCTATTTCGAAGAAGAAGGAATTGATTTGACGCTTGTAACGGGTTTTGGCGCGGATAAAACCATGACAGCGGTGCTTACAGGTGAAGCAGAAATCGGATTTATGGGAAGTGAATCAAGCGTATATACTTATCTTGGGGGTACGGATGATTATGTGGTGACCTTTGCGCAGTTGACCCAGAGAGCAGGAAACTTTTTGGTATCAAGAGAGCCAGTGGAAGATTTCGCATGGTCAATGCTTAAAGGAAAAGAAGTGCTTGGAGGCCGTGCCGGCGGTATGCCCCAGATGGTATTTGAATATATTCTTAAGAAGAATAATATTGATCCCAAGGCAGATTTGTCAATTGACCAGAGTATAGATTTTGGCTCAACTGCGGCAGCATTTTCCGGTGGTCAGGGAGAATTTACCGTGGAATTTGAACCACATGCAACAGCCCTTGAATTAAAAGGCGACGGATATGTGGTAGCATCCTTGGGAGAAGATTCAGGATATGTTCCGTATACTGCTTTTTCGGCACGGAAAAGTTATATCGAGGAAAATCCCCAGGTTATCCAGGGATTTACCAACGCCCTTCAAAAAGGTATGGATTATGTGTTGAGCCATACTCCGGAGGAAATTGCAGAAGTCATTAAGCCCCAGTTTGAGGAAACAGAAGATGAGGCTTTGGTTGCAATTATTAAGCGTTATTATGAACAGGATACATGGAAAGATAATTTGATATTTGAAGAAGAAAGCTTTACACTTCTTTTGGATATTCTTGAAGATGCGGGGGAATTGGAACAAAGAGTACCTTATGAAGATTTGGTGACAACCGAATTTGCGGTTAAGGCAGCAGAATAATAAATTATAATTTATAATTGTGTAGAGAAATTAATGCAAAGAACCCGGAGTTTTTTGCATTAATTATCTACACGGATATTTTTAATTGCCCATAGCTGGAGGGCTTTTGCGTTTGTAGATATTTTTTCAAGAGAATCCAGAATCTCATTAAATGTTTTTTCTTCAGCATCTGAAATTATACCATCTTCAGAGATTGCAATAAGTGACATACGCAAATCGTCAATATCCTTTAATGAACCCAGTACTTTAAGTGCCAGACGGTCAAAATCGTCGATTGTAACTTCCTTTACGGTAAGTTTGCCGATGGGACATTCTTTTGCACAATAAGAGTTGTAAAGTTCAGGACAGTTGTAAACCCTTGACATGGAAAGAACCTCTTCGGGGTAAGGTGATACTTCACTCAGTTCAATTCTTGCCAGTCTTGTGCGGTCCATAGTTAAGAGTTCAGAGGCTTTTTCACGGCTTGAAAAGTCAGAATTATCTTTTGATGCCTCGAATCGTGCTTGATAATACATATTATCGGCTGCTTTTGTAGCTTTTTTGCCCATTTATAAATACTCCTTTTATGAATATAATGTAATTGTCAAAATAAAAAAAGAAAAACGGTAAATCCAAAATCTAGTTTAGAAGAAAATAGTATTATTGTAAAGAGTAAATCCATAAATTGATAAAGAATTGATAAAGAATCGGGACAAATTAATATTTTGTATCGACATAATTTAAAAAATCAATTATAATGGTTACTGTGAATATTTATACAACAGGGAGCTCTTGGGGATTTCTACATAAGAGATTTGAGGATGCACCGACAATAAGGAGGACAATTATGGGTATTTTAACAAGATTTAAAGACATTATGGCATCAAATTTCAATGCACTTTTAGACAAGGTTGAGGATCCTGAAAAGATGATTGACCAGTATCTTCGCAACCTTGAGAATGACCTTGGCGAAGTTAAGGCAGAAGCGGCATCTGTAATGGCAGAAGAAAAAGCTGCAAAAAGAAAATTGGATGACTGCACTGAAGAAATGAATAAGATGGTTGAGTATGCAAAGAAAGCTATTGCAGCAGGTAATGACGGCGAAGCAAAACAGTTCCTTGCAAGAAAAACTGAACTTGCAGAAAAGGTAGCTGTATTACAGCAGCAGTACGATATCTGTGTAGACAGTGCAACCAAAATGCGCGATATGCATGATAAATTGACACAAGATATTAATACATTAAAGGGCAAGAGAGAAACATTAAAAGCAAAAGCAAAAGTTGCAGAAACCAAGAAGAAAATGAGTAAATTAGGCTCAGGTCTTGAGAGTGCAGGAAGCAATCTCGCTGCTTTTGACAGAATGGAAGATAAAGTAAACAAAATGCTTGATGAAGCAGATGCAATGGCAGAGCTTAATGCGGAAAAACCTGATTCTCTTGATGAACTTGCAAAAAAATATGAAAGTTCCGCTGCTGATACTGCTGTAGATGATGAGCTTGCAGCTTTAAAGGCAGAAATGGGAATGTAGTTTAACGGAATGTGAGGTTAGTAGTCATGGGTTTGTTTTCAAAGCAACTGGCAAATGTTGTGGAATGGAACGAGGTACGGGAAGATGTTCTGTTCTGGAAATGGAGTAATAAAGAGATTAAGAAGGGCTCAAGATTAATTGTACGTCCGGGACAGGATGCAATCTTCCTTTATAACGGACGGATTGAGGGTATTTTTGAGGATGAAGGAAGTTATGATATTGAATCTGAGATTATTCCTTTCCTTTCTACCTTAAAGGGCTTTAAATTCGGTTTTAATTCCGGACTTCGTGCAGAGGTTTTGTTTATCAATACAAAGGAACATCTTGTGAAATGGGGTACTAAGAATGCCATTAATATTCCGGCACCGGGACTTCCGGGAGGAATGCCAATCCGAGCATTTGGTACATTCAGCTGTAAGATTTCAGACCACATGGTTTTAATTGATAAGCTTGCAGGTGTTAAACAGATGTATACGGTTGAAGATGTTAAGGCACGTATTGTTTCGGAACTTGACCAGTTATTAATGAGCTGGATAGCCAAAGAAGGCCATGATATGTTCAATCTTCAGGCAGATGCCAGAAGTATTTCCAAAGGAATTATGGAAGATTTGGATTATAATTTGGCAAAAATAGGTATTGCAGTTACAGATTTTAACATTGACAGCTTTTCATATCCTGAATCTGTTGCCAAGATGCAGGAAAAAGCGGCAGCCCAGTCCATGATTGGCGATATGAACCGTTATCAGCAGATGGCTGTTGCGGACGGAATGGAAAAAGGTTCAAAGGGCTCTTCTGTGGCAGGTGATATGATGGGTATGCAGATGGGTATGATGATGGGCCAGCAGATGATGAATCAGATGCAGATGACAAATGCAGGGGCTAATCAAACTAATACCGGCGGTTCTGTTCCCAAATTCTGTCCCAATTGCGGACAACCCACTCAGGGACTTAATTTCTGCGGTAATTGCGGTTATAAATTAAATTAATATTTCGGATTTTATACAGGGTGAAGTTTAACCAACTTTACCCTGTGTTTTTTTGTGTTTTTTGTATGAATTTGACAAATATTTTGTTGTCAACAGTATGCAAGAGGGAGTATAATATTTATAATATGCAATAACATGAGAGGGAGTGTATACGCATGGATGCAAATGCACGAATCAAAGAGCTTGAGAAGAAATTACAAGATACAGAAGATATGATGGGCTCACTGCTTGATAATATGGCGGTGGGTGTTGTTCGCGTTATATATAAAAAGGATGAGGCGAAAGTAGTTTATATGTCTGACTCGGTATGTAAATTGCTGGGGTATGATAAGTCGGAATATGAACAGCTTCGCGACGGAAGCGGAAGCAACTTCTATTTTATGAAGGATTACGAGAAGAAACTCATAAGTGAAGCCAAAGAGGCTATGCAGGGACAGAGGCTATCCGAGGAGGAATATAAACTTACGAAAAAAGACGGTACCTCCATATGGGTTGCTATCCGTGGAGAAGTTGTATCTGTTGATAATGAAGGCATACTTATCCAATATGCCATGATGAACATGAACGGTTATCATGAAGCAATTGAGCAGATGCGGCTTGAACAGGAGAAACTCAATATAGTCGTTGAAATTGCGGCAGATTTAATTTTTGAGTATGATATTAATAATGATGCGATGCATTATACAAAGCAAAGCGAAGATGGGCTGAATGCAGAGAATGTTTCTGATAATTATTTTGAAATTATGAGAACTGAAGGCTGGGTGCATCAGGATGATTTAGTTGAACTGGAGGATTTTTGCGACCAGATGCGCAGTGGTGCACCAATAGTTCACACTATACTTAGGAAGCGTTTTGCAGATAGAAAATTTCATTGGGTAGAAGTTGACGGACGTACAATTTACGAAGATGGTGTGGCTACCAAGGTTATCGGTAAGATTACCAATATAGATAAGCGCATGGAAAAGGAAGAAATGTTAAGGATTAACTCAGAGAGAGATTCCCTTACAGGACTTTTTAATCATAAAACATGCATAGATAAAATATGTAAGCAGTTAAGGTTGTTGAAGCCGGGAGAGCAGGCTATTCTTCTTGTTTGTGACGTTGATGAGTTCAAACAGATTAACGATAGTAATGGTCACTTGTTTGGCGATGCGGTTATTTGTACTTTTGCGGATGAATTGCGCTCTATTTTTCCTAATTCTGTCAAGGGAAGAATTGGCGGGGATGAATTCATGGTTTTAATCCGTAATACAGACAGGGAACAGGTTGAGAATAAGCTGCAGCAACTAAACAGGCAGTTTGGCAAGCTGAACGTGGAAGATGACGGTAAGATTAAAATTTCATGCAGCATGGGTGCGGTAATTTGTACTTATGATGACCATGATTATGAAAAGGCATTCCAGTTGGCGGATGCCGCATTATATAATGTCAAAAATGCCGGCAAAGGTACATATTATATTGTAAATATTGATGATAGTAAGCCGGAACTGAAAAAGAGTTATTTTGAGAGTAAGCAGGGAGAAGAAGTTTACGTCAGAGATGAATCTTTGATTAGCAATGATGAAGAGTTGATTATATTCTCTTTGGAATTATTGGAAAATGTTGCGGACGTACGTGTGGGACTTAAGATGGTTGCGGACAGGGCGTGCCGTTTCTTTGGTTTCGATGAGATTCTTTATATTAAAAAGCATGAAGATTTATATGAGTTATTGTTCCAATGGGGTAACAGGGATGATGCTTCTTTTGAAAGCAGAATGCTTGATAAGAGTGAAATTATGTGGACACAGGCAGATTTAGACTTTGATGATAATAATACCGTGGTATTACTACAGTCTGAACTGGCACAGTATGGGTTAAATACAATGAGTTCCGTGCTTGGGATAAAATATGATCTTGCTGACGGAACCAGCAGATACATGGTTTTTGTTGACCGTTTGACTGAGAGAAATTGGGAAATAGAGCGTAATACTATGATTAGGCTTGCCGGTATTATGTTTAACCGTATTTATCGTATGAAGGCGGAAGAAAAAGCCCGTTTTGAAGCAGAAAAGCAGATTAATTATGATTCGTTAACAGGTCTGCTCAATTATTCAAAATTCCTTGAAATGACAGAACAATATCTGCAGGGGGTTAAAGGAAACAAAAATGCGGAATACTATTTTACATATCTTGATTTTGAAAATTTCCAGTATATGAATGAAGTATATGGATATTCGGTAGGAGATTCTGTATTAAAGAGATTTGCGGATTATTTGATGGCATTTCCGGGAGGAGTATATTTTTCACGTGTTACATCAGATCATTACGTGGGACTTTTGCGGGATGAAGACGGAGCATTGGAAACTATCAAAACATATTTTATTGATTTCTGTAATATGATTAATGCAGAATATAAGAACGGAAATATTGTGCTCACTTGCGGCTTCTGTAAGGTTGTTGGCGATGAGGATAATGTTTCGGTAATGGTTGATTATGCCAATGTGGCACGAAAGTGCGGTAAAGGAAGTACCCAGACAAGTTTTTGGATATATTCGGACAGCATAAAAGAAAAGAATGAAACAGAGATGAATGTCATTACCCACATGACATCGGCATTGGAGAACAGGGAGTTTTGTGTGTATCTGCAGCCTAAAGTGAACCTTCATACCGGTAAGTGTGTAGGTGCGGAGGCTTTGGTAAGATGGCAGAGAGGTGAAGGTGTTCTTTTTTATCCTGATCAGTTCATTCCGGTTTTTGAGCGTAACGGGTTCATTACAAAGGTTGATTTTTATGTACTTGAAGAAGTGCTTAGATATTTGAGAAATGCAATGGATATGGGAGAAGAAGTTGTTCCTGTTTCTGTTAATTTTTCCAGACTGCATAATAATGATGAAACCTGGGTTGATAAAATTAAAGATTTATTAGATAGGTATTCAATTCCACCTCATCTTTTGGAAGTTGAGGTTACGGAATCTGTTTACATGTATGATTTTAATGGTCTTCGTGAAAAGGCAAAACGTCTTCAGGACATGGGAGTTGTGATATCAATTGATGACTTTGGAAGCGGATATTCTTCTCTTAATGTGTTATCAAAAGTGCAGGCTGATGTTATTAAGCTTGACAGACAGTTTTTACTGGATGATGACAATGAATCTTCCACAGATTTTATTAAGTATTTGATAAACATGATAAAGCATTTGGGATATAGAACGATTGCGGAAGGTGTTGAGACAAAGGAACAGGCAGAGATGCTTAAAGGAGCTGATTGTGATATGGTACAGGGTTACTACTATGCACGTCCCATGCCGGTGCCTAATTTCCGTAAGTTTTTGTTTGATTTTAATAACAGTGTGAAGGAGCAGTAATGAGTATATACGATACCTTGAATGAGCAGCAAAAGAAAGGTGTATTTTCCACGGAGGGTCCTGTTTTGCTGTTGGCAGGAGCAGGTTCGGGTAAGACCCGTGTGCTGGTGCATCGTATCGCCTATTTGATAGATGAAATGGGAGTTAATCCGTATAATATATTGGCGATTACATTTACCAATAAGGCAGCAGGCGAAATGCGGGAGAGAGTGGATGATATGATTGGATTTGGTGCAGACCAGATATGGGTCAGCACATTTCATTCCACCTGTGTAAGGATTCTTAGAAGGCATATTGATTTGCTGGGGTATGATACCAATTTTACGATTTATGATACGGATGACCAGAAAACGGTAGTTAAGGATATTTGTAAACGTTTTGAAATAGATACGAAATATATAAAAGAACGTAGTATAATGGCTGCTATTTCTTCAGCAAAGGATGAGTTGATAAGTCCCATTGAGTATGAAATGCAGGCAATGGGAGATTTTAATAAAAAGAAAATAGCATCTGTATATAAGGAATATCAGGCAGTGCTTAAGAAAAATAATGCATTGGATTTTGACGATTTGATAGTTAAGACAGTGGAATTGTTTAAGACACGTCCGGAGGTTCTATCTTCATATCAGGAGCGTTTCCGCTACATCATGGTCGATGAGTATCAGGATACTAATACGGCGCAGTTTGAATTAATCAGACTTTTGGCCAATAAGTATCGTAATCTGTGTGTGGTTGGTGATGATGACCAGTCTATTTATAAGTTCAGAGGTGCTAATATCCGTAATATTTTGGACTTCGAAAAAAATTATCATGATGCCAAGGTTATAAAATTGGAGCAAAATTACCGTTCCACCCAGAATGTACTTGATGCAGCCAATGAAGTTATCCGTAATAATTACGGTAGAAAAGAAAAAGCATTGTGGACTGATAAGGGAAACGGTAGTCTGATTCATTTCAGACAGTTTGATAATGCTTATGAAGAAGCGGAGTATATTGCATCAGAGGTGGCCGGGAAGGTTAGGAAAAATGAAGCTGATTACGGTGATTGTGCTGTTTTGTACAGAACCAATGCCCAGGCACGTATTTTAGAGGAACGTTTTGTGATGGAAGGCATACCTTACGATGTTGTGGGAGGCACTAATTTCTATTCACGTAAGGAAATTAAAGATATTCTTGCTTATTTGAAGACCATTGATAATGGTAAGGATGATGTGGCGGTAAGGCGTATTATTAATATTCCAAAAAGAGGAATTGGCGCAGCGACTATTGCAAAGGTACAGGATTATGCCCAGCTAAAAGGCATAAGCTTTTACGATGCATTACGTGAAGCTGATGAAATAATCACAATCGGAAGGGCAGGTACAAAGATACGTCCTTTTGTAGATTTGATACAGGCATTTCGCAGTAAACTGGAATACTATTCATTAACAGATTTGATGGAAGATATTCTTGATAAAACAGGGTATATTAAAGAACTGCAGGAATCCGGTGAGGAAGATGCGGAAGACAGAATATCCAATATTGATGAACTTGTAAGTAAAGTGGTTGCATATGAAGAAACCCATGATGAACCATCCCTTGGAGAATTCTTAGAGGATGTTGCATTGGTTGCGGATATAGATAGAGTTGATGGGGAAGATAACAGGGTATTGTTAATGACCTTGCACAGTGCTAAGGGACTGGAATTCCCCATTGTATATCTGGCAGGCATGGAAGACGGAGTGTTCCCAAGTTATTTGTCAATTGTTTCTGATGATGCGGGCGATATAGAAGAAGAAAGGCGTCTTGCGTACGTGGGTATTACACGTGCAAAAGAGGAACTTACACTGACATGTGCCAAACAGCGTATGCTTCGCGGAGAAGTACAGTATTTTACAGTGAGCCGGTTTGTGAAAGAAATTCCAAGGAGACTTCTTGATAATACTGTGGCAGCACCCCGCAGAAGACAGGATGAATACAGCGATGCGCTCAGCTTTGAAACAAGAGATTTCAGACCAAAGGCAACGTTTCGTCCCAAGGTTACCGCTGCAGAGAATAAACCTTTTATTGCAAGAGGAATTAGTGAACTTAATAAGGCAGCAGGAATCAGCAAAGGGTTATCCGATGGTGAAACTTTAATACAGGAAGGTCTTTCTTATGTAACAGGAGACAGAGTAAAACATATTAAATATGGTGAAGGCACTGTACTAAAGATTGACAAGGAACCGCGGGATTACAAAGTAACGGTTAATTTTGACAGTGCGGGGAATAAAATTATGTACGCGGCATTTGCAAAATTAAAGAAAGTATAGTAAATTTTAATAGAACGTGGTATTCTATATATATAATTAAAATATGGGGTGTGCATCTTAAGGATGCAGGGAAAGGAGTTTGTAATGAGTAAATTAGATAATATTCTTGAGGTTTCCAAAATAAATGAATTATTAGGTAAGAAAGAAGAAAAGAAAAAGTGTAATGTGCTGTTATGGGTACTTGCAATTATCGGTGCAGTTGCAGCTATGGCAGCTATTGCATATGCGGTATACCGCTATCTGACACCTGATTATCTTGAAGATTTTGATGAAGATTTCGAAGATGACTTTGAAGACGATATTTTTGAGGATGAAGACGACGAAGATATTGTTGAGTAGTAATATTTAAAAGTATTAAGCAGTATCAAAGCCTGCCTGAAGATATTAAGGGCAGGCTTGTTTAATGAAAACAGATGATTATAGGCAATGAAAAAGTATATTGCTTCGGAGGTAAGTGATGAAAAAAGGCCAGATATTGACCGGCGTGGTAGAACGTGTGGATTTTCCCAATAAAGGTATCGTGCAAACGGAAGAAGGAATTTGTACCGTAAAAAACAGTCTTCCCGGACAGGAAATATCAGTGGGAGTACAAAAGGTTCGCAAAGGTAAGGCTGAAGGCAGATGCATAGAGGTGTTAAGAAAATCGGAACTGGAAACCAATGAAACCTGTCCTCATTTTGGTGCCTGTGGAGGCTGTACATATTTGTCACTTCCCTATGAAGAAGAATTGCAGATTAAAAAGGGCCAGGTGAAGCGTTTACTGGATTCTGTTATGCACAAGCAGGAGGAAGAATGGGTATTTGAAGGGATTAAGGCAAGCCCGGCAATTTATGAGTACCGTAATAAGATGGAATTTTCTTTTGGTGATGAAGTAAAGGATGGTCCTCTCGCGCTTGGAATGCATAAAAGAGGCAGTTTTTATGATATAGTTACTGTTTCAGACTGTAAAATTGTGGATGGTGATTATCGGAGTATTTTAACGTCTACCCTTGAATTCTTTAAAGGGCGTAAGGTTTCCTTTTTTCATAGACTTACTCATATGGGATGTCTTAGACATCTTTTGGTTAGAAAGGCAGTTAAGACAGGAGAGATTCTTGTTGCACTTGTAACTACAACTCAGAATCCGGAAATTACATCGCCGGAGGGAGAAGTTATGAATGCATGGAAAGATATGCTTCTTTCACTGCCGGTTGAAGGTAAGATAGCAGGTATTTTACAGATTGATAATGATTCCGTGGCAGATGTTGTAAAAAGTGATGAAACTCATGTACTTTACGGACAGGAATTTTTCTATGAGGAGCTTTTGGGGCTTAAGTTTAAAATTTCTACATTTTCATTTTTTCAGACCAACAGTTTAGGCGCACAGGTGCTTTATCAGACTGCAAGAGAGTATATTGGTGACAGTGCGTCTCCTGATAAAGTTGTGTATGATTTGTACAGTGGTACGGGAACCATTGCTCAATTGATGGCGCCGGTGTCAAAGAAGGTAATCGGAGTTGAGATTGTGGAGGAGGCTGTGGAGGCCGCGAAGCAGAATGCGGCGGAAAATGGTCTTACCAATTGTGAATTTATTGCAGGGGATGTGCTAAAAGTCCTTGATAATATTGAAGAGAAACCGGATTTAATCATATTGGACCCTCCAAGAGATGGGATTCATCCCAAGGCACTTAATAAGATAATAGATTATGGCGTGGACCGTATTGTATATATTTCCTGTAAGCCTACCAGTCTGGTAAGGGACTTGGATGTATTTCTTGAACGTGGATACAAGGTGGAACGTGCGGTGGCAGTGGACCAGTTCCCATGGACCACGGGAATAGAAACAATTTGTCTTTTGAATAAAAAGTAGATGGTGTAAAGAAAGTCCCGGGATATGAATTCCCGGGACTTTTATGATTCTACAGTAATTCTTCGATGGTTAAATTGGGTACTTCTGCTAAATTTATGTATTCATTGCCACATTGTACAATGGGGCGGGAAAGCTTATCTTTGTTGATGAAAATAATATCGCCTTCCCGGCCGTCGCTTAAACGGCAACGGTTCTGGATGTAAGTGTTAACCACATTCTCCAGAAAGGTGAGAAGGAATTGTACATTGTATCGCTCAAAGCCTTCTGCCTCAAAAATCTCTATAACGCTAAATGGACACATGGGTCCGCGATAAACACGGCGGGCAGTCATGGCATCATAAACATCTGCAATGGCTACGATACACGCATATTTGTCGATTTTATCACCGGTCAGACCCATCGGATATCCGGTTCCGTCACATTTTTCGTGGTGCATCAGGGCCGAGTAACGCACATGGTCATCTACATCCTGATTCAACAACAGTTGATAGCCTGCCACGGTATGTTTTTGTATCTGGGCATATTCATCAGATGTGAGTTTGCCGGGCTTGGTGATTATTTCATGGGGGATAAGCAGTTTGCCGATATCATGGAATAATCCGCAGGCTGTAGCAAGCTCAATTTCATCGGGATTTAAGTTCAACCATGAGGCGAGGACATTACATATCAATGCTACGTTCATGCTGTGTGCATAGGTAGAGTCATCAAAATCACGCATATTGTGAAGCATGTCCAGAATACCAATCTGACTCTGGGAGTTGGCAATAAGATTCAGGGAATTCCTTAATAAGACGCCTACATCCAATTGAAGGTTCTTCTCTACAACGTTATTCATTACATCTTTAAAAGAGTCCACATTGAGTTCATAATCTTTCTTGAAAGCCGTGAACTCAGGGGAATTCTTGATGCGTTCGGAGTAAGAAGGTGCCTTGGGTGCAGCAGGTAGTTTGTCTACGTCCGGAATGGTATCGTCTATAAAAATACTTATAATACCATAAAGGTCCAACTTTGTTATTAAATTGTCGTTCAGAGGAGTTCCCTTGGATATAATTAGTTGCTGATTATAACTGAAAACGTTCTCAGCAACAACCATACCGGGAACCAATTGCAAAGTAGATAATCTCTTCATAGTTAACCCAATTTCTTTTTTGTTGATTTTGCTGAAAAACCTCTCGATTTTGAGAGAGTGATTATATAATTATACTATTTTAAAAGGGAAATGTCAATTAATGAGAAAGGCTGCAAAATAATTTCTATTTTACAGCCTTTTTTGTAGAATTTTGTTTATATTAAGTTATTTATTGGCTGCACCTTCGCAGATTTCCTTAGCGCGTGCAAGAGCATGGTCAATGTTGGGACATACGTTTGCATCGCCCACTTCAGCAAGGAATCCTGCCTTGGACATCATCTGCATGGGCTGGGACTGCACATGGGAGAGAATCAATGTAACATTGCTCTTGGTACAGGATTTATGCAAGTCGCGAAGCTTGCGGAGTGCGGAGGCATCCATTGCAGGCACACCGCGGAAACGAAGGATAATTGCCTTGGTATCTTTTTCCTTAGAAACCTTTAAAAAGGTGTCTGCAACGGCAAAGAACATGGAGCCTTCCACCTCGTAAACAAGAGTTCCCTGAGGCACAACGCTAAGTCCGTCTTTATCTTCGGTAACGTAAGTCCATCTGTGGATGTCTGCAACATCGGACATTCTCTTTAAGAAGAGAAGTGCAGCAAGCATGAAACCGATTTCAATTGCTACAACAAGGTCAAATACAACAGTAAGTACAAAGGTTGTAACAAGTACGAGAATATCACTTTTTGGTGAACTTTTGATTAAACCAACAAATTCGCGCCAGTTACTCATATTGTATGCTACCATGAACAGAATTGCTGCGATGGTAGGCATGGGAATCAAGGCTGCGTAAGGCATCAAAAGAACAAGGATTAAGAGCAGGACAACTGCATGTACCATACCGGAAATAGGTGTACGTCCACCATTTTTCACGTTGGCAGCAGTTCTTGCAATTGCGCCTGTTGCAGGGATGCCCCCGAAAAGACCGGAAGCAACGTTACCGGCACCCTGAGCAATTAATTCGGCATTGGGTTTGTGAGTATCGTTTACCATTGCATCGGATACTACGCAGGAAAGCAGAGACTCGATGGCTGCTAGTATTGCGATAGTAAGTGCATCAGGGAAAACACTTTTAATCAAATCAAAGTTGATATTCGGTAATAAAGGGGTAGGCAGTTTGTTGGAAATCTCGTAGAGGCTACCGATTGTGTTTACTTCAAGATTACCGAATTTCACGATTAAAATAGTAACAATAACAGCTACGAGAGAAGGGGGAATCTTATCTGTAAGCTTTGGCATCAGAATAAGGATTGCAAGAGCAATAAGACCCACGATTAAAGCTGTAAGATTAATGGTTGTAATGGAAGCAACGCAGGCTTCCAGTTTTTCCATGGTTTCAACGGGGCTTGTGGTAAAGGTAAGTCCCAGAAAATCTTTAATCTGTCCGATTACAATGGTTACGGCAATTCCACTGGTGAAACCGGTTACAATTGTATATGGAATAAATCGAATCAGGGAACCGAATTTGAGAAGTCCCATACAGATTAAGATAATACCTGCAAGGATGGTTGCTACTATCAGACCTTCCATTCCTTTGGTTGCAACGATACCGGCTACGATAGTAGCAAATGCTGCGGTGGGACCGGATATCTGCACGCTGCTACCGCCCAGAAAAGAAATTACAAATCCGGCAATAATTGCTGTATAAAGGCCCTGTTCGGGTCCTACGCCGGATGCCAGTGCTAATGCGATTGACAAAGGAAGAGCAATGATTGCAACGATTATACCGGCAATAACATCTTTTGCGAATTGCTCTTTGGAGTAGTTTTTCATTGAAGAAAACAACTTAGGCATAAATTCATTCATATTTTTATCCTCTTATGTATTTATTTGTGCGTATATATGCGTGCTTAATGCTTATTTTCATAAAGGGCGCCTGTATGCGCGATTTCAAGTATAGAAAATCTGTAAAAAAAAGTCAAGATTTGTATTAAACAAAAATTAAAAAAAGTCGATATAACATACGTAGTTTTGTAATTATTTAGAAGTTAAATTTATATAGACATTAAATAATACAACAGAGGTGAAAACCGATGCGTATTTCTCATAATATGATGGCGATTAATAATAATCGCATGTTGGGTATAAATGAAAAGAAAAAAGTTAGTTCAACTGAAAAATTATCCAGCGGCTACCGTATAAACCGTGCTGCAGATGATGCGGCAGGTCTTGCCATTTCTGAAAAAATGCGAAGACTTATCAGAGGATTGGATAAAGGAACTGAAAATGCTCTTGATGGTGTATCATGGACCCAGTCGGGAGACGGAGCGTTAAATGAAGTAGATGAAATTTTACATCGTATGACTGAGTTAACCGTAAAAGCATTGAATGAAACCCACACCGATTCTGACCGCATGGCAATGGAGCTGGAATTTGAACAGTTACAAAGCGAATTAGACAGAATAGGAGATACTACCACATTCAATGAAACAAAGATTTTTGCCAAGCATGATATACCATATTATCAGTGCCAGGGGTCTGCAAAGTGGGATCCTCAGCAGATGCATGTGGTAACAGCCGGAGAGAATGATTTGACCTTTGAGTATCGGGTGTCAGAGGATGAGCCTGCTAAAACCATGAGCATAACCGTTCCGTCAGGACGCTATACAACCCAGGAACTTATAGATGAAATAGAAAGCCGGTTGTCCGAAGTGCCAACCGATGGCGAGAAAATTGTGCTTGAGTTTACAGCGGAAGGATTTTGTAATGCAAACCTTGAAGGCGGAGAGAAAATAGACAGTTTATCAGGCGGACTTTCTTATCTTATGTATGATATGTATAAGGGAGGCAGTTATGGTGCCCTTATTGGAACAACCAGCTTCCTTTCGGAATCAAGCAGGCTTGATGTTGTAAGTGGTCAAAATGACAAAATGAGTTTTGATATTGAGAATTTCGCCGGGGGAAGTTCTTCGAAGGATATTACAATACGTCAGGGAAGTTACACCAGAAGTGAATTGATTGACTTGTTGAACGAACAGCTTGCAGATACAACCGTTAGGGCAACGGCATACGGTGACGGAATAAAATTGTCCAGTGAGGATGCCATTGTTACCGGATTTAAAGGAAATATGTTCAAGATTGACGGTAACGGAACCATTTATAATTCGGTTTTTTATGACAATGTAAAATACGGAACTGTAAGTCAGGAGCCGGCAGTTTTTACCGGTGGTTGTGTGTTGCCTACAAACAGCAGGGATGAAGAACACAAATATTATAGAATAGATAGTAGCAACAATACGCTGACTATGGCGGTTAACGGAAGTGATACAAGCGTAACCATTACTATCCCGGATGGTGAATATACCGCTCGGCAAATGGCGGATAAACTAAATGAATTATTTGCTGATGCGGGACTTGATGTGACTGCGGACAGAAGAACTTATGCAGGCTATGACGGTATTGTAATTACTTCAAATGTAAAAGGACCTGAAAGTAAGATAGATATAGATTCTGCAAGCAGTGCATATCAGACTTTATTTGTTCAAAGAGAATATAATCAGTATGGTTCAAATGTGAATCCGGTTAACGAAAACAGAGCGGACAGTGAAGGAACATTTAACGGAAGTAAAGATTTATCCATTCTTACTTCTGAGCCGTTGACGGTTACTGCCGGAGTAAATGATTCCTTCAGAATCTCATTAAATGGTGACCCGGAATTTACAATTACATTGTCACCGGGAACATATAGCAGTGTGGATGATGTTATAAGTGAAATTGATAACCAGTTAAATGGTGCCGGGGCACAAATGGGTTATAAGGGTAAACTTTCGGTTTCGAAGGTAAACAACAAACTTTTGTTGACCGGTAATCCGGGGCAGGGGATAAATACAATACGTGTGAGTGCTGAAACCGGACGGGATGTTTTTGATGCGATTTTTCAGGGATATTCCATTACAACTACCACGCCTACTGCGTCAGGAACCAATAATGTCGTTCTAAATACGCCGTATGACGGGAATATCGGTGCAGATGAAAGCAGTATGAAAATCACTGTAGATGGCAAGGAATATACGGTTAATCTCCCGACAGGAGATGTTTCCACGGATGATATTAAGCAAGCAATTGAAAATACTATTCCGGGACATACGGAGATTGTCAAGAATACGTTTGCTACGGAGGCAGACAGCGGTGACACAATAGATAGAAATTTTGGTTACGGTGTTTATGGTGCTTCCAATACTGTAAGTTGGAATGGCAGTGAAACCGGAAAATCAGAGAAAATGGAAGGTGCAGTAGGATTTAGGGTTAATGAGCCCGCACAGTTGGAATTGGGTCCGTCTTTGCAGAGTAATATGGTTGTTAACTCTGCAAATAATAAAATTACTTTGAGTTTAAATGGCACACAGAAGGTACTCACGCTTGATGATGGTACATATACACCGGATAGTCTTAAAAATGCTTTGCAGGCAAAGATAGATGAGAACTTTGGTACCGGTATGGGTGGTGCAACTGTTTCAATAAGTAATAATAAACTGGTCATTACTTCACGTTTGCCTGATGGGTATAACGGAGAAAATACAAGCATTTCGTGTTCTACAACAAACAGCAGTTTTCTTAAAGAATTGAATACCACCAGGACTGCTGCTGAATGGATAAGTGACAGGGCAATAGAATCTACCATTAATATTGATAACACAAACCAGGGATTTTCCTTTACATATAAAGAAAATGGTAATACACAGAATATTAACCTCACTTTGTCACAGGGAAGTTATTCAAGGAGTAGTTTTATTACGGAGTTAAATCGTCAGCTTGGGACTACAAACACCGGAATTATGGCATCCCTGTCAGATGGTAAATTGGTATTGACTTCTCAGGCAAAGGGCAATGATGTATACATCTCTTATGCAACCCAAACAGGCGGAACCTCCGCAGAGGCGTTGTTCGGACCTTTGACAGAGACTACAGCCGCAGAGATAATCATAAATTTAAAAACACAGGACAGTATCAATATAGAGTCGGGAGTAAATGATACTTTTACCATAAATGTAAATGGTACGGACAGAACAGTAACTTTAGATGAGGGAACTTATAACAGAAGTTCCTTTGTTTCCATGCTTAATAATAAGTTAAATCAGGCTAATGCAGGTGTGGAGGCGTTTGTATCCGGTGATAAGCTTGGATACAGAACAACTGCTACAGGAAATGCAGCATCGGTATCCATGTCCTATGACGGTGGCGGAAGTTCCATGGAAGCAATATATGGTACTTCCACAAGAGAGTATTCAGGCGTGACGGTGCAGTTTGATGCTGAGGGTAAACTTTCACTTACTACAACAAAAAGTGGAAGCACCATTAGGGTATCAACTACTGATGGTGGTGCATTCCAGCAGCCGGTGGTAACTAAAAATCCAATAAGTACAGGTGGCGTAGACGGGTATCATTCATCCACAAAGAGTTATATTGATGGTGTATCTTTATCAGGTGATATTTCCATTGATAAGTGGAATGATAATTTGAATTTCACGTTTAAAAATAATGGTACAAATCAGGACGTATCCATTGATGTTCCTGATGGCACATATACTTTTTCAGAGTTGCAGACAAAGCTGCAGGAGCTTATTGACGGTCAGGTAGGTCAGGATACGATTACCGTAACTGTAAGTGATTCAGGTGTGCGCCTGGAAGCAAATAATGTGGGCAGCACATATCAGTTCAGTGGTTTTAGCGGAGATTT
Organism: uncultured Lachnospiraceae bacterium; assembly: GCA_964528145.1. Classification (GTDB taxonomy): domain Bacteria; phylum Bacillota; class Clostridia; order Lachnospirales; family Lachnospiraceae; genus Acetatifactor. The sequence goes on from CAZGSF010000001.1 coordinate 54,108, forward strand.
TTATGATAAGGTAATATGCTCCTGTCAGGAAAAAACATCTACCCAGTCCGTGACTTCAAAGGATGGTAAGCAGACCATGGATTCCACATATACTGTGGGTAGAAAGGATGTGAGATCCGGAGGTGCAGATATAAGACAGGGCATCAGTGATGAATTAAGCCTTGACCTGACATACGATAATACCGTACATACCATTAGTATTAAATTGGATGCGGGACATTATAGTGGTGAAGAATTAAAGCAGGAAATACAAGAAAAGTTAAATGCACAATTATTGAACATGGGATTGCCTGAAAACTTGATTGAAGTGGGAATCGGCGGCATTAACACAGGGGTTTATGGTGCAAATGACCAGAATGCTCTGAATTTCAGTTTGTCAAAAACAGTGGCGGCACCTACGGAAGGCCAGTTTATTATCGATGGTGTAAGCGGAAATGCGGCATTTGAAATTTTCTATCAGACCGACGGAGAAATGGAACCGGCATATATTTCGGGAACAAAAGATATATCAAACGGTGTGACAGTACCGGCAGGCGAAACCGATATGTCATTTAAGGTGGATGGCGTTGAATATTCCATTACGATACCGGAGAATGATTATACTGCAGAAGAAATATTAATAGCACTGAATGACCAGTTTGATGCTGTGGGAGCGCCTGTAATAGCAGAACGCTTAGGCAATAAAATTAAGATTTCCCATAGAATATTGGGACAGCACGAGATTGATGATGTGCGCGGAGGACTCAGAGAAAATATATTCTTTGAGGAGACCGGACAGAAAAAATCGGATTGGGCAAAATATGTGAAATTAAGCAGCGAATCAGGAGATTCAATCGGTTTGAACCGCCACATATTGTCCACTGCTTCATTGGGACTTAATTCATGTTGTATTTCACAAACTAAAAATGCAGAAAAAGCGTTGTCACGAATCGAACAGGCATTAAAGCTGGTATCTGATATCCGCAGTGATTTTGGTAGTACCCAGAACCGCCTTGAGCATGCCATCAGAAACAATGAGAACAAGGAAGAAAATCTCCAGAGTGCAGAGTCGGTAATCAGAGATACTGATATGGCATCAGAAATGTTAAAGTACTCTACAGCGAACATTATCGCTCAGGCAGGACAGGCAATGCTTGCCCAGGCAAATCAAAGCCAGCAGGGGATTTTAAGTTTGTTGTCTTAAAGGGTTGAAGGCGTTAGGAATATCACCTTAATAAAATAATATAGCATTTCCCCATTTTTTTTGGTAAAATATATAAAATAGGATTTTACAAAAGATGGGGAGATGGGTTGTATGAAAGGATTGAATCGTACACATCTGAAGCTGATTGCTATCTGCGCCATGGTATGTGACCATACGGCGTGGGGATTTGTGGAGTTTATGAGCCCTCTGGGACAGGTTATGCATGTCATCGGGCGACTTACAATACCTATTATGTGTTTCTTTATAGCGGAAGGATTTCGTCACACATCCGATAGGAAAGGCTATATTTTACGTATGGCCTTGTTTAGTGTGATTGCGATGCTTCCGTTTTATTTATTTTTTGGAGAATTGTATGATTACAGGCAGAATATTATTTTTGATTTGCTGCTTGGGTTGTTGCTTTTGGCTGTTTTGGAAAATGAGAAATTTAAATTATGGCAAAAGATTTTACTTTCGGCACTTTTGTTTGTAATATCCGCAACAATAGGCGGATGGGTTATTATGCCCATGCTTTATATACTGGTGTTTTACTATGTCAAGGGGTTCAAAGCCCAGGCAAAATGGGTATGTGCGCTTACGGTTATATTGCAGGTGTTTCTTATTGTGGCAGTGGAGCTTAACAGAATATGGCATTTCTCAAAGTATGACTGGCCATGGTATGACAAACTTTATTTGCTGGGATTTATGATTCCTCTTGTTTTACTTAAGTTCTATAATGGGGAGAAAGGAAAGGATGTATTCGGAAGATATTTCTTCTATCTGTTTTATCCGGCACATTTTCTTGTGCTTGCGACCATCAGGGTATTAATAAATGGCTGTACCCCGTATCAGATTTATGTGGCATTACATATTTTGGTGTTACTGGTATGTCTGGCGGTTCTTATATTAGCTATCTGTGCAAAAACATCCAGAGGACAGACGGCAACAATTGTGCTTGTAACTTCCGGATGTATTTATACATTTGGATTTTTGGTGGAGATTACTTCCGGTAATGTTGGGGGGTATTATGCGGCTACATTAACCCAGTATTTCGGAGAATGTCTGCTTATGATTGGTTTTACCATGTTTGTGGCAGAGATGTGTCACAGAACAATACCTCCGGTGGTATATGCACTGGAAGCACTTTGCGGAATTCTTATTATGTGGATGCTTTTTACCACAAGGGACAATAAGTTTTTTTATACATTTATTGGAATTAATGAAGAAGGACCGTTTCCGAGGCTTGTGCTTGAATATGGATGGGGCTTTTACCTGTTCGTGCTTTATATGGTTGTTGTGTGTGTAGGTTGTGTTACCATGTGTATTATAGGAATTGTAAAATCCAATGGTGCAGAGCGGAAACGTATGCTTTGTACGGTTATGGCAGTTTTATGCCCCTGGTTGCCAAATCTTATCAGAAGTACCGGAATTACCCGTGGATATGAGATACCGTGTTTAGGAATTATGGGGGCTTTTGTGCTGGTTGGTCTGGCTCTTACCAGATATGGATATTTCGATTCTATCGCCCTTGCAGGTGAAAATGCATTAAGTCACGGGCAGGAAGGTATTATGGTAATAAATAATAATCATATTATTTCTTACTTTAATAAACGAATGGAAGAAATTTTTGGCAAATTTGCTTTGAAACAGAATGCATATAAGAATGAGACCATTGCGAGTATTTTTGAGGGGCGGATTAAGACCTTGAAAATCGGGGATAAAATATATGAAATGCGTGTGGAACCTTTAAGTGAGGGCGGATATGTGCAGGGAAGGATGCTTTGGGTTCTTGATATTACCGAGCATCACGATATGCTTACCCGTATAAGTGATATGGCTCACAAGGATGCCCTTACAAATGTTTATAACAGAAGATATTTTATAACTCTTCTTGAAGAGTTTTTGGAAAGTGGCGGTAGCGGAAGTCTGTTTATGCTTGACCTTAATAATTTTAAACAGATTAATGACCGTTATGGTCATCTTGCAGGTGATGATATTCTTGTAAAATTCGGAGAAGTACTTCTTTCTTTGGGAGATGAAATTATATCCTGCCGCGTGGGTGGTGACGAGTTTTGTTTGTTTTACAAAGAAGCCATTGATGTGAAAGAACTTGAAATTATGGCGGATAGAATTGTTAGTGATTATAAAAAGATTACGACGGAAGAAAAATATGCGGATCTGATAGATGTATCCATGGGTATTGCCAGGATTTTGGAAACTTCGGAGAGGAATTTTGAGAAGCTTTACAGTAATGCGGATAAAGCGTTGTATGTGGCAAAAAACAGAAGTAAAGAGGCTTGGTACATACTTTAGTGTTTGAAGGTGGGAAGCGTGATGAAATACTTTAGCAAAATAGTATGGCTTATAATGGCATTTAACTTAATATTGCTGGTAGTTGTGGCTGCTACATTTCAGGTAGATAATATGACCTTATCAAAAGGAAAAGTAGATACTTTTAATACCGGGTGGGAACTTACGGGTGAGGATGGCGTAAGCATAGTTCTTGAGGAACTTCCTTTTCTGGGTAAAAGTAACCCGGGAGAGATTGTTGTTGCAAAAAATATTATTCCCAAGGAATTTTATGGAAAAACAATGGGTTTCCTTTCTGCCGATAAGGTTCTTAAAGTATGGCTTGATGAAGAACTTGTATATGAATTTGGTGTTAATGATGTAAGAGCGTTCGGACATACGCCGGGTAGCGTTTATAATTTTATTGATATACCCGCAGACTTAGATGAGGGGCTTATAAGAATGGAGATGACTTCCCCTTATAAGGATTATGCGGCGAGACTGTGCAGTATAAATATTGGCGACAGGGATGTGCTTATATTGCAGCTGTTACGGGATAATTTAGGCAATATTCTGTTAAATATGGTTATCCTTATATGTGCGGTTGTATTTTTTCTTTTGTTTATTATACGAATTTCTTCAAGACAGAAAGCGGATGGAATGCAGTATTTGTGCGGCTATTGTACCGTTGCGGCATTGTATTACTTTGTGGAAACAAAGGTATTGCATATTTTTTACGGTAATCAGACCTTCTATTCGGTGCTTGTGTTCTTATGCCTGATGATGATACCGTTTTTTATCAGCTTGTACTATGCCAACGGAGTGCTTGGAGTATATAAATTACGCTGGAAAATACTTTTGGGATTGATTTCGGTCAATGTAGTTGTGCAGATGATTTTACAGCTTTTTAATGTTGTGGATTTTATGAACATGGTTTTTTTCTCCCATGGATTAATTGCACTTACCGTTATTGTAGTAGGGAAATCCTATCTTGATATTATGAAGGAGAAGCGTGATAAGAGTATTATTATTGGTATGATAGGGCTTCTTTTTATGGGAATTGGAGGAACTATCGATATAATAAGAATGTATGTGGTTGCAGTTGGTGATATGGGAAAATTCAGCCGGCTCGGAACTACCTGCTTTGCAATTATAATGTTGTATCAGCATTTTGGTCAGATAATTAAGGGATATTCAAGTAATGTTGAAGAAAATGCCAGATTGCTTAAGCGTGAAATGGAGTATGTTGCCAAGAAAAACGAGCAGCTTGAGGAGGCAAACAGGCAGGCGGAAGAGGCAAGGCTTGAGGCACTTTCAGCAAATGCATCAAAGGATAAATTTCTTGCTCATATGTCCCACGAAATAAGGACGCCGATTAATGCAGTGCTTGGAATGAATACCATGATTTTAAGAGAAACAGGGGAGATGCCTATTAAGGAATATGCTCTTGATATTCAAAATGCAGGGCAGAACCTGTTATCCTTAATAAATGACATACTTGATTTTTCTAAAATCGAGTCGGGTAAGCTTGAGATTATACCTGTGGAATATGACATGAGCAGTCTTATTTATGATATATCCAACATGGTAAAGGCTAAGGCAGAAGCTAAAAAGTTAAAGTTAAATATTCATGTTGATGAAAATCTTCCGTCCAAACTTTTGGGAGATGATGTGCGTATACGGCAGATTGTGGTTAATCTGTTAAATAATGCGGTTAAATATACTAAAGAAGGGGAAATTACCCTGAATGTAGAAGGAAGAGTAGAAGGCCGAAAGGCTGTTATGGATTTTTCCGTAAAGGATACGGGAATCGGAATTAAAGAAGAAGATATTGAGAAACTTTTCAGGGAATTTGAACGTATAGAGGAAAAAAGAAACCGTAATGTTGAAGGAACGGGACTTGGAATTAATATTACGACCCAGCTTTTACTCCTTATGGGCAGCAGGCTTAACGTAGAAAGTGTATATGGTGAAGGTTCACGTTTCTATTTTTCCTTGGAACAGCAAATTGTGGATTCGACACCCATAGGTGATTTGGAAGAGCGAATCCGTAAAGAAGCAACCGAATATTCTTATGCGGCTACCTTTACAGCAAAGGATGCACATATCCTTGTGGTGGATGATAATTTGGTAAATCTGAAGGTGTTTGTAAATCTTCTTAAATGTACCAAAGTGAATGTAGATGTGGCAGACGGCGGAAAGAGCTGCCTGGAAATGATTAGAAATAAATATTATGATTTAATTTTCCTTGATCATATGATGCCGGAAATGGATGGTCTTGAGACATTAAGGCATATGAAGGAGATGCAGGATAATAAATGTAAGCATAGTCCTGTTGTGGCACTTACAGCCAACGCTATCACGGGGGCTAAGGAAATGTATCTTTCAGAAGGTTTTGATGCGTTTCTTCCAAAACCCATTAATCCTGTGAAACTGGAACAGATGATACTGAAATTACTGCCAAGGGATTTACTTAGGTTTGATGTGGAAGATGAACAGGGTCTGCCGGATAAAATAGTGATAAAAGATAGCGATGCCTTTGACGTATCAGAGCTTCCTATGATTGATGGTATAGACTGGAATTATGGATACATGCATCTTCCCGATAAAGAACTTCTTATAAGTACGGTGCAGGATTTTTATAAAACTCTGGAAACGGAAGCGGACAGTCTTGAAAGATTTTATAAAGAGTGCAGAAATAATCCGGAAATGATTAAGCAGTACAGGATAAAGGTTCATGCCATGAAGAGCACTGCAAATTTAATAGGTGCCATAGTTCCGGGTGGACTTGCCAGAGTGTTGGAAAATGCGGCAAAGGATGAAGACCTGTTAACAATTGATGCAATGCATGATATATTTATAAGAGAGTGGCTTGGTTACAAGGATAAGTTAATGGACTGTGCTTTTATCGAATCAGGACATAATGATGAATCCATGAAGGAAACAAAGGAAGCTGACAGCAGTGTTATACAAACATATCTTCAATCCCTCAGAATGGCAATGGACGAGTTTGATATTGACGTTATGGATGAAGTTATGAAGCAACTTGAGGCTTTGCATTGCAAGGATGAAGTTAGTGCGCGTATAACGAGACTTTCAGCATTCGTAACTAATATGGATACACAACAGGGAATAGAACTTATAGATGAAATTATTGCATTACTAAGTTAAGATAAATTGGAGAGATTAATATGAAAAAAATACTTATAATAGGTGAGTTTAATCCGTTAATGAGTAGTTTAAACCAGCATTTATCAGGAAAATTCCAGACTCAGATGTGTATGGATGATTTTGAAATGATAAAGGCTATGGGAAAGGTTTATAAATTTGACATGGCAATAATAAGTCTAAAGGGTGTGGCAGAACTTGATGAGCAGATAATTCCTTATTTTGACAGTATGAATGCTCCGGTACCGGTTCTTTTGGTTGGAACGGCTGAAGAATGTAATTATTACCAGAAAATCTGTAAGAATGAGAAGTTTGATTTTGTGGTGAGACCGACAACGCTTGGAGTTTTACAGCGTAAATGTGAAGAAATGTTAAAACTTGCAATTGCGGATACTGGTGAAGAAGGAAATGCAGAGGTGATATCCTTTAAGAAAAAATGTATTATGGCTGTTGATGATAGTGGAATTATGCTAAGAAGTGTTAAATCAATGCTTGAGAAAAAATACGATGTTATTGTTGCCAATTCCGGAAAATTAGCACTTAAGCAGGGACAAAAAAATGTTCCGGATTTGATACTGTTGGATTATGAGATGCCGGAATGGGATGGAAAGAAAACTCTGGAAGAAATTAGAAATGATGAAGTATTGCATGATACACCGGTGGTTTTTCTGACAGCAGTCGCGGATAAATCACATATTGCTGCAATATTGGAATTAAAACCATCAGGATATCTTTTGAAACCAATAGAACAGCAGATGCTTATGGATACTATAGAAAAAGCTTTAATAAAAATTTAAGTACAAAATTGCCCCATACGGATACAAGTCCGTTGGGGCTTTATTGTATAGGTTTTAATTATTTTAATAAGCTTTTTAAAATTCCACCGATAACTTTGCCGGTGTTATTATCATCGGATGCTTTCTTTGTGGCTTTCTTTTTTGTAGAACCTGAGTTGTCGGTAAGAAGTCCTGTAACAAGCTCTGTTACATCCACATTCTCAAGTAAAGCACCTACAAGAGAGCCTACACCGGAATCCTTATCATCGTCATCATTTGCCTGCTGTCCCAGAAGACTCATAAGGAGAGGAGCGGCTGCAGAAAGAATTGTGGCGGTTTTGTCGTCAGAAACGCCGGATTTTTTTGAGATTTTCTTTACTGTATCGCTTTCTTCACTGCCCAAAAGGTGCCCGATGATTTTGGCACCGTCTTTCAAGTCAACATTTCCTAAGAAACCGGATAAGTTGCCGGTATCAGCTTTTGCGTGGCTTGATAAAGCTTTTGCGAAACTTTCGGCAGTACTTTTATCGGAAGCCTGTCCTTTTGCACCATCAAGAAGTGCAGGGAGTGCCTGGGTTAATACGCTGGTAACATCGCTGTTTGATACGCCTGAAAGGTCGCTTAATCCTTTAACGCTGTCTGAACTGAGCAATGCACCTGCAAGTTTTGTAATGTCCATATTTGTATTCTCCTATATGTTATTTGTATTTATTAAATTATCGTACTAATTATGGAATAAGTAAAGAGTTAAGTCAAGAAAATTGGGGTTTTTTGTCAGAAATGCTTGCTTAACACACAAAATATTGTATAATAAAAGTGATTTTATTAATATGAAGAGGATAGGAGATATATTAAAATGGCTGAACCTAAGAAGAAAAAAATTGTTTCTGCCGATAACGGTAAAGAGGTAGAAGCAGGCTCACTTAAAAAGAAAGGTGCCCGCAAGGAAGCGGCTCCCGTAGGAAATGCAACAGGACTTCGTGTAGGTGCGATTGTACTGTGGCTTGTAGCGATTGGTTTTGAGGTACTTGCAGTATTAATGTTAAACGGAACTGTTAATCTGACATTTATGTCAACATTAACACAGATTATTATTGTATTGGTACTTGACCTTGCATGTGTTATTATCGGCTCCCAGCTTTGGAAGAAAGCAAACCATATTAAACCCGCAAGTGAGAAGAATAAACTTAAATTCTGGTTGTGGAATAACATGGGTGTTATCGCATGTGCGGTTGCATTTATTCCTTTCGTAATCCTTGCCCTTACCAATAAGGAAGCTGACAAGAAGACTAAAGCAATTGCAACAGTAGTAGCAATTATTGCTTTATTAATCGGCGGTGTTGCAAGTTACGATTTCAATCCTGTTTCCGAAGAACAGCAGCAGGCGGCTATGAATGCAATTTCTGATGATGTTTACTGGAGTCCGTTCGGTAAGGTATATCACACTCATGACGATTGCCAGTCATTAAATCAGAGTGATGAACTTACATATGGTACTGTTGAACAGGCTATTGCTGACGGACGTACACGTCTCTGTGCCTTCTGTGCAAAACGTGATGATATTTCAGGTGTTGTAACTGACCAGAATGTAGATGATATTGAATTGGAAGACGTTGAAGAAACAGCCGAGGAATAGTTAAAGTGTGCAAAAAGAGCGGATTACTGTTTGGTAGTCCGCTTTTTTAATAAATTTCTTAAAGGTGGAAATCAGGAGGTTAATATGAGCAAAAACAAAAGAGTATTGGGATTTTTGTTGAGTTTGATAATGTTGGTTTGTCAGGTGCCGGTGCAGGTACATGCGAGTGAACAGGTAAGTTGTTCTAATTATGCTACCTATGTTAATCCCATGTATGAAGATTTGGTGGGATATATAGATGTATCTGAAAACGGCGAATCTTATTTTGATGTAAACATAGAAGAACTTGAAGTTGCCGCAACATATTCAACAATTGAAAGTGCGGCTGAGTATCTTAAATCACAGATGGTTAACCGTGTTACTAATATTACTTTCAAGATGCCTTTTGATATTGTATATAATAATCAGAATACGATTCTTAATGATATTTTTAATAAAGCCTTAGAGTATACCGAGGAATGTAATGGTCAGGAAGGTGATGCCTTGGCGTGCTCATTTACCACGGCCGGAATGGGATATAGCGGTAATTCCAATGATGGAATGACTTTGACGTATGAGATCACATACCTTTCCACAGCTGAGCAGGAACAGGAACTGACTACTGAGGTTAATATGGTAATGACAGAACTCGCCCTTGGCGGAAAGACCGAATATGAAAAAGTAAAGGCAATACATGATTATATATGTGATAATGTTGATTATGATTATACCTATACAAAATACAGTGCATACGATGCCCTTTGTACCGGAACGGCTGTATGTCAAGGGTATGCGGTGCTTTTTTACAGAATGTGTAAAGAGGCAGGCTTGCCGGTTCGTATTATAACCGGAATGGGACAAACTGAACGTCATGCGTGGAATATCGTACAAATTGGTGATGTATATTACAATATAGACTGTACATGGGACGGACAGGATCCGGAAACTAATTATTCATATTTCCTTCTAAATGAAATTGATTTTGTTGGCCATACCAGAGATGATGAATACCTTACTACCGAATTTAACGCAGCATATCCTATGGCAGAGTATTCTTATGGCAAGGATACTGTGGAATTGCCTAATATGGATAATCTTGATGTAACATTTACCACCATAGATGATAGCACTGTAACAAGTCATGCTGATGGCAAACCTAAGGTTTTGGTATTTTTTAGAACTACCTGTTTTAACAGTCAAAGTACGATAAAAAGTATTGTTGACAGTGAGATTGCCGGAGTAGATATTATTGCACTTGATGTTGATGCGAAAACCAAAGCAGATGTGTTGGATTTTAAAGAGAATTATGGAAGTGATGACATTGTATTTTCATATAGTGAATCGACTATCAACAATCAAACCATGTGGTCATACTTGTATAAAGTAGGAATAAACACAAGCGTTACACTACCGGTAGTCTGCTATATTGATGCTAATGATAAATTTCAATGTTGTACAACCGGTTTAAGCAGTGGTTGGCAGATTATTTCAAATTTAAAACGCTATTGTGGATACACGGAGGTTGTTAAGGAATACACCATTACATACAATTTAGATGGTGGCACAAACCATCCGGATAATCCTGCTACATTTACATCAAAGACTGAAACAATTACATTGCAGGACCCTGTTAAAACAGGATATGCTTTTAAGGGCTGGTACGCTGATGCGGAATTTACAACTCCAGTTACACAGATTGTAAAAGGTACAAAGGAAAATCTTGTTTTGTATGCTAAATTTGTAAAAGAACTGGAACTTGTTGTCCCGGCAAAAACCACTTATGTAGTGGGCGAGAAAATAGACCTTACAGGAGGAAGTGTAACCCACGGACAGTCAGGTGAAACGGCAACAATTACAAATGCCATGATTAGCGGTTTTTCATCAGAAGAAGCCGGTGTATATGCAGTTACGGTTACATACAAAAACTGTTCAACAAGCTTTGAAGTACTTGTTGTGGACATACCTTCATTACGTGCTGATTACGGTCAGGCTCTGTCGGAACTGACCTTGCCAACAAGCGAGTATGGTGTATACAACTGGGCAGATGCTTCCACGGTTATGTCACAGGTAGGCGAGAATGAGTGTCTGATGACATTTACGCCTAATGATGCAAGGTTTAACGTCCGTGAGGATTTAAAAGCGAAAGTAAGCGTTTATCGTTCTATTTCAGATGTGGCATCAATTATACTTACAGAGAATAATTTTGTATATAACGGATTGGCTCATACACCGGGCATTACGGTTATGCTTGATGAATCGGTGTTGGATGCAGCAAATTACATATATGCTTACAGGGATAATGTAAATGCCGGAACGGCAACTGTTACAGTAAGTGGTCAGGATTTCTATGAAGGTAGTAAAGAAGTTACTTTTATTATAGATAAAGCGAAACTTACTATAAAGGCCAGAGATTTAACAATTGCGGTAGGTGATGAACTGCCTGTATCCTGTGAATACGAGATAACAGGGCTTGTTCAGGGCGACACACTTATAGAAGAACCTGAGTTTTCCTATAATGTTGAAAATTCACAGATATCGGGGGTTTACATAATTACTCCATCAGGAGCAGTGGCGTCATCCAATTACGATGAAAATATAACATATATAAACGGCAAACTTCAGATTGCACAGGAAAATGTTGCATATATAGTTGATTTTGATGTGCAGGGAATAGGTGAAGCACCTGATTCTGTTTACGGAGTAATTGCGGGAAGTATGATAGCGGCTCCTGAAATTCCTGTTGCGGAAGGCTACACATTTGCAGGCTGGTATAAAGATTCCTTGTGCAAGACTCAATGGGATTTTGAAAAGGATGTAGTACAGTCTGACATTATTTTATATGCTAAGTGGCTGGTAAATAAGGCTGGAAGCAGTTTTGCCATAAATGATATAGGAGCAGTTTACTATACAGGAAAAGCCTTAAAACCGGCTGTGCAGGTATATGACGGGGATACGCTTCTTAAAATAAATAAAGATTATACAATTAAGTACTTTAACAATACTAATGTAAATACTGTACCGTCAGGTGAGACTTTTGATAATACACTTCCTTACATTACCATTACCGGAAAAGGCAATTATTCCGAGACAATATCGGTTAATTTTGACATTTTGCCGGCGGCAATTGGTGATGGAAGTGCAGCAAGTGGTGTGGCATTAAAACTTGATGAGCAGCTTGTGGTAAATACGAAAGCGGATGTTAGTCCGTTAAAGTCAATCAAATTTGGCAGGGCAATGAAGCAGAATGTTGATTATACACTTAAACTTATTGCAGTTAATGCAAAGGATTCTTCCGGAAATACTATAACCGGTGAAATGGCAAATGGTATGATTCCTGCAGGTAGCAGTGGTACATTTTCGGCTGTGATTACGGGAATAGGCAATTATACAGGTAGAATTTCCAAGCCGGTTGTGGTAACAGCGAAGAATCAATTGATGAAAAACGCAAAGATTACTATTGGTAAGAATATAAAGAGCTTGCAGTTTGATTATTATAAGGATGAATTGAACAGCGCATTGCCTGTAGGATATTATGACGCAGGCACCAAAAAGTATTATGCAGTCGTGAACGGAGAAATTGATTATAGCGCTGAGGTTAAGGCTACAGATGTGTTTACTGTAAAATGCGGCAATCAGAATCTGATTTATCAGAAAGATTTTGTTGTAAGTTACTTAAATGACAAAGGTGTGGGAACGGCAACTCTTACAGTAACCGGAATAGGTAATTATGCAGGTAGTAAATCTGTTACATTCAAATTGACAGGCAAAGCATTCAATGCAAAGACTGTTAGTGTGGAAGGAGTTTCGGGTAAGACTTATACCGGATATGCCATTACCCAGAATAGTGCAAGCCTTACATATACAGACGGAACACCTCTTAAATACGGCAAGGATTATACAATAAAATATTCCCAAAATATAAACAAAGGAACTGCTGTAATGACCTTTGTTGCAAAAGACAGTTCCGGCTATCAGGGTAAATTTACTAAAAAATTTGCTATAGGAGCCGCGAATGTTTCAGGTACAACAGCTACAGAGGAAACTCTGAATATTGTAATGGAATATGATAAAGCCGGTGTAAAGCCCGTGGCACAGATTATACTTACGAACACATCCGGTAAGCGTCTGGTGATGGGAAAGGATTATACCTTAAGCTATAAGAATAACAAAGCAGTTGCGGGAAAGACAGACGGCAATGCCCCTGTAATAATTGTAAAAGGAAAAGGTAATTATACCGGAACAAGGGATATTCCATTTACAATTACACAGGCCTCCCTGTATAGCGACAAAATAACAGGTACCGTAAAAGAACTTGCTTATAATGCAAGCAAATCTGATACTTATGAGTATAAACCGACAGTAAAAATAATGGACGGTAAGAAAGCACTCAGTGTCAACAAGGATTATACTGTAAGCTATGAGAATAATACACAGGCGGCGTACGAGGCTTATTATATTACAGGAACAGCTTCGGGTAATGATGCAATGCCAAAGGTTATTATAAGTGCAAGTGTAAGCGGCAATTACAGTACAGAGGAGCCGATTGTAATACCGTTGCCTGTTTATCAAAAGAAATTTACGGCAAGTAATTTGTATGCCGTTATTGAAGATGTATCATACACAGGAAGACAAGTGACACCACAGGTATCAATATATTATTCAGACGATAAAGTAATAATTGCAAATCTTAAAAAAGATGGAATTAGAGATGAGGAAGCGATTATCAGAGCGGGAGCGGTTAAATTGACGGACGAGGATTATAATCTGTCATATGGTGCCAATATAACCGCCGGAAAAAATAAGGGAACTGTCAAAGTAAGCGGACAGAGTCCTAAGTATGGTGGAAATGTAACCTTCAAATTTAATATCGGAAGCAGAAAAATTGTCAGGTAAAGACTGCTGGCATAAGTATTTAAATCAGTCTTTGACCATTGATATTTAACCTGAATTGTAAACCTAATTTATCAGCAGCCTTGCGACAAAGAAGCATTCTGCCTAAAAAGATTTCGAAATAGTCCATTACGGCACACATTTCGGTATCAATAGTCATAATAAGTTCGATATGAGAATTCTTCACAATCTCAAGGCTGCTTTCTTTTACGGAATAATTCACGCGGTCATGAATATCATATGTTGCAAAGTCCTGATTGCGGACACGCGTATAACGTACATCGGTTTTATCTGCCAGAATAAGAGCGGCAGCAATAGCGTTTACCGGGAAAGCAGTGGATTCGTCATGATTTCCTATAGCAGTTATAATAGTTGCGATATCCTCAGGGTCAGCCCCCATGTTGTCAAGTATACGAAAAGCCATGACTGCACCGGATTGGGCATGGTCCACACGATTAATAACATTGCCGATATCGTGGAGATAGCCTGCAATTTGTGCAAGCTCGGCATCCCTTGCATCATAGCCTAAGGTGAGAAGGATGTCTTTTGCAACCGTGGCAACCTTTGTTACATGAGCAAAGCTGTGCTCTGTATAACCAAGGGCATTAAGGGACTCGTCAGCTTTTTTAATATATGTTTGAATTGTGGGATTGTTTTTTATATCTTCGAATGTAATTTTCATGGATGTTTTCTCCTATCTTTGCTAGGAACATTCTAACACAAAATAAAGTTTTCTACAATAAAACAGTAAATATGTACTTAATATGTTCTTTTATTCATAAAAAGTTTCTGATATAATTATCAAAGGATAAAATAAACGGAGGTACTTATAGATGAGTAAGAAAGAAAAAGGTAAAGGATTTTTAGCAGAATTTAAGAAGTTTATAATGCGCGGCAATGTTATGGACATGGCAGTGGGTGTTATCGTAGGTGGTGCATTTACTGCGATTGTGACATCTTTGAATCAGGACATATTAACACCGCTTCTTGGTATATTTGGTGGTACTGATTTTTCACATCTTTCAGTGGCGCTTGGAAGTGGAGAAGAAGCCCCAATGCTTATGTATGGTAATTTTATAACTGCAATTATTAATTTCCTGATTACCGCACTGGTTATTTTTGTATTAGTTAAAACAATTAATTCAATTAATGACCGTTTTTCTAAAAAAGATGAAACACCGGCAGCACCAACTACTAAAAAATGTCCTTACTGCGTAAGTGAGATTGATATTAAAGCTACCAGATGTCCTCATTGTACATCCGAACTCAGTGAATAGGATAGTGTAATGAGATATATTAAACCGGATTACTATGATAAGTTTAATTGTATAGCGGATAAATGTCCCGACACTTGTTGTGCCGGATGGCAGATTGTGATTGATGAGGATTCTCTTGATAAGTATAAAGAAGAGTCCTCTTCTTTTAGTGAACGATTACGGACATCAATTGACTGGCAGGAGGGTGTTTTCTGCCATAAGGAAAATAAGCGCTGTGCGTTCCTGAATGAAAAGAATCTGTGTGATTTGTATACTGCATTGGGCCATGAGGCACTTTGTGATACATGCCAGAATTATCCAAGACATGTAGAAGAGTTTGAAGGATTACGGGAACTGTCCTTGTCGTTGTCCTGTCCGGTGGCAGCAGAAATGATTCTTTCTGCCAAAGAATTTCCTGAGTTTATAGAGTATGAGAACGATGAGCCGGAAGAGCTGGAAGATGAATTTGAGGATTTTGACCTGCTCTTATTTACTCAATTGGAAGAGGCGAGATGTGTTTCTTTTGAAATATTAAAATGTCCGGAGTATGATTTTTTTACAAAACTGCATAAAGTTCTTGCGCTGGCAAAAGAAATGGATGAATGCGTAGGAGAGGGCAGATACGGAGACATTGATGATGTGGTAAGGAAACATAGAGAATGTGGTGCAGTTGATGTGGTACATATAAATCGATATGCCGGTTTTAAGGATAATTTCGAAGTCTTTAACAATATGGAACTGTTGCGTGAGGAGTGGCAGGAAACCAGGGATAACGTGTGGTCGCTTTTATATGCAGAAGATGAAGAATATTATAATAATGTGGTGAACCGATTTAATGAACATATTGACAGTAATGTGAATGAAGGTATCGATTTAGAACAGATTGCGGTCAATCTTTTTGTAACTTTTATGTATACTTGGTTTTGTGGTGCGGTTTATAGTGGATGGGTATACAGTAAAATGGCAATGTCAGCATTTTGTACATGTTACATATTGGAATTTATAATGGCAGAATGGTTGCGGCAGGGAGAGCAGATCAGCCTAAAGGACTGCGTGGATATCACCTACCGCTTTACTCGTGAAGTGGAACATTCTGATATTAATTTAGGCATTCTGGAAGATTGGTTTATTGAAGAATAAAATAATTAGCCTAATATTCCAAGATGCTCTAATAAAATTTTAGTTCCCATAGCTATTAATATGATTCCACCGGCAAATTCTGCTTTGGATTTGTAACGGACACCGAATACATTACCGATTTTCACACCAATCATGGAAAGTGCGAAGGTGATGATTCCGATAAATAAAATAGCCGGGATAATATTAACCTGCAGGAAGGCAAAGGTTACACCTACTGCCAGTGCATCGATGCTGGTGGCAACAGCAAGAATAAGCATATCCTTAAAAGCCAGTGAATCGCTGGCTTTTTCTTCGTCTTTGGAGAGTGCTTCGTGGATCATATTTGCACCTATTGCACCAAGTAGAATAAAAGCAATCCAGTGGTCAATTGAAGTGATATAGTTTTGGAATTGTACGCCAAGCAGGTATCCAAGAAGTGGCATCATGCCCTGAAAACCGCCAAACCAGAGACCTACAATTAAAGACTTGCGGAATGTTATTTTACTCATGGCCAGTCCTTTGCATATAGCAACGGCAAAGGCGTCCATGGAAAGTCCGACAGCGATGGTGAATAAAGTAAATAAAGTCATAAGAATGCTCCTTTGTCTATGATTTTTTCTTCTGTGTTACGGGTGATGGCAGATAATAAATTCAATAAAAAAGACTCATAGACAATGAAAAGAAATCATTGTCCATGAGTCTCGTTTTTTAAGATAATACCAGATTCGCATCATTATGTTGATATTATCACAGAAATCGTTCTGCAAACTACTCCCTCACAGGAAATATATATTGTTGAATTATAATAGCTTAATTGAGAAAAAATGTCAATAACCTGTGGAAAAATATTGAAATAAATGTGTGGGTAGTGGTAGAATTGAGCCGCATACATATTGGTCTGTAAATGATTTAACATATAAAGGCAGGAGAACAAAATATGATAGGATTAGGTACGATTGTAAATGCGGCGGCTGTTGTAGCAGGAGCCTTATTCGGAATGGTTTTTCATGGAGGATTAAGGGAACGGTTTCAGAATATTGTTATGAAAGCCATAGGACTGTCAGTTATTTTTATAGGAATCAGCGGAGCTTTAGAGAAAATGCTCGTGATAACGGCAGACGGAATAGAAACAGCCGGAACGATGGAAATGATTATATCGATGGTGCTAGGCGGGATAATCGGCGAGTGGATTGATATAGAAAAAAGAATGGAACAGTTTGGTGAGTTCTTAAAAAGAAAAGTAAAAGGCAAAAACGATCCTCTTTTTGTGGAAGGATTCGTATCGGCTTCTTTGATAATCTGCATTGGGGCAATGGCTGTGGTAGGTTCCATTCAGGATGGGATTTATCAGGATAGGAGCATGCTGTATGCTAAGGCTGTACTTGACTTCGTGATTGTAATGATACTGGCATCCTCATACGGAAAAGGAGTGGCATTTTCGGCACTTCCGTTGTTTGTATATCAGGGATTGATTACTTTATGCGCGAGTGCAATTGAACCTATGCTTAATGACAATATGCTTACAAATCTTTCCATAGTGGGTTCGGTACTTATCTTTGCTGTGGGACTTAATATCGGTTTCGGTAAACAGGTAAAGGTGGGAAATTTGTTGCCGGCATTGATAATTGCAGTATTATTTGGGATTAATTATTAAATTTTTTGGTTATTATTTCTCTTTTATTTTTAATTAAAAGTGCTATAATGTGCTTTGGATTTAATAGGAGGAGTGAGTTATGGAAGCAGCATATACTGTGTTTTTGGATCTGGCATTAATTATTGTTTTTGCAAAATTCTTCGGACTTTTGGCAAGAAAATGTAAAATGCCTCAGGTAGTAGGAGAAATACTGGCAGGACTTATTATTGGTCCTTGTATTCTAAACTGGGTACAGTTGACGGACTATATCGGTAAGACCGCAGAAATCGGTGTGGTTCTTTTAATGTTTGGGACAGGCCTTGGTACAAACTTAAATGATTTAAAAAAAGCAGGACCAAAGGCGCTTATTATAGCATGTGCGGGCGTATTTATCCCGCTTGTATGCGGTACTGTGCTTTACAGTGCATTTTATGGATTTGATGCAGTTGGTTCGCCTGAATTTTTTAAAGCTGTATTTATGGGTACAATCATGACTGCTACAAGTGTGTCAATTACCGTTGCTACGTTGCAGGAACTTGGTAAGATTAACAGTTTCATAGGAACGACCATTGTCAGTGCAGCGATTATTGATGATGTAATCGGTATTCTTGTACTTACCTGTGTAATCAGTTCAGGAACTGCCAGTGGCGGAATCGGAATGGTATTTGCAAAAACCGGTATTTTTATAGTATTCTCGGCGATAGTTGCATTTGTAGGTTATAAAGTAATGAAATCTATAGATAACCGCTATCCCCATACTCAACGTGTTCCCATTATCAGTCTGGCATTCTGTTTTGTAATGGCATATCTGGCGGAAGCATGGTTTGGTGTTGCAGATATTACAGGTGCGTATATTGCAGGTGTTATTTTGTGTAGTATTCAGGATGCGGGATATGTAAGCCGTAAGATTGATATCAGCAGCTATATGCTGTTTGGTCCGGTGTTTTTTGCCAGCGTTGGTCTTAAGACAGATATTAGTGGTTTGACAACGTCGGTGCTTATTTTCAGTATTTGTTTTGTGATTGTGGCACTTTTAAGTAAGATTATCGGTTGTGGTCTTGTATCACGATTGGCGGGATTTAAAGGAAAAGATACCTTAAGAATCGGTATCGGAATGATGACCCGAGGAGAGGTGGCACTTATCGTGGCGCAGAAAGGTCTTGATGTAGGTTTGATTGATTCGGTATATTTTGCGGCAGTAATATTACTTATACTTGTTTCATCAATATTGACACCGATTTGTTTGAAGTTACTTTTTAGAGAAAAAAATGAAACCGTGAAACAGATAGCTTAAAGCACTAATCAGGTTAATGAAGTACATCTTATATGTCATAATAAAAAAATGGCATTTAAGGTGTACTTTTTGGTTATAGGGATTTGAAAAGTGGTTATCATATTTTATAATTTTTTAATAAAGGTATACTTGATTTTATAGTTGGAAATGTTATAGTAAATATAGAACAAATAAAGCAATAAAGGGGAGGACTCTCTATGAATATTTCAAAATTTACACAAAAATCAATGGAAGCCGTGGAACGCTGTGAGAAGCTGGCTTATGAATATGGGAATCAGGAGATTGAGCAGGAACATCTTTTGTATGGACTGCTTACCATCGAGGACAGTCTGATTCTGAAACTGGTGGAGAAAATGGAGATTCAAAAGGAACATTTTCTTGACCGTGTGGAGAAGGCTTTACAGAAGCGTGTTAAGGTGCAGGGTGGACAGGTCTATGTAGGTAAGGATTTAAATAAAGTATTAATCAGTGCCGAGGATGAAGCAAAGCGCATGGGAGATGAATATGTATCTGTGGAGCATCTGTTTCTTTCCATGATACAGAATCCCAATAAAGAGATTAAGGCGATATTTCTGGAATATGGCATTACAAGGGAACGGTTTTTGCAGGCTCTTTCCACTGTCAGAGGTAATCAGAGAGTTACCAGTGATAATCCGGAAGCCACATATGAGACTTTGGAGAAATATGGTCAGGATCTGGTGGAGAAAGCGAAGAATCAGAAGCTTGACCCGGTAATCGGACGTGATAGCGAGATTCGTAATGTAATCCGTATTCTGTCCCGTAAGACCAAGAATAATCCTGTTCTCATCGGTGAACCCGGTGTAGGT
>CAZGSF010000002.1:0-60203 GCA_964528145.1 uncultured Lachnospiraceae bacterium
GATGTGTCGGAGGATGAGACAACTGTGTCAGAAAATGAGGCGGTAGTGTCGGGTAATGAAATAACGGTATCAGGTGATAATGTAGTATCTTCGGATAATGAAGATGTTGACAGTGAACATTCATATGCGGCGGAATGGGAACGTGTGACAGCGAAACTTTCTGAACTGACAGAGAGTAAAACGGTTATGGCTCTTGTTTATCTTACCGACTCATATGACGTTAAAGCCGAAGCCGGATTGGAGTCGAATACGCTGGTAAGTGTGCTGAGTGGTCAGTCAGTGCTTATAAAGGGAGTTGAAGTAACTTCCGGCGGAGATGTCTGGTATTATTCGGAACTTGAAGTTAATGGTATTACATATAGAGGTTATATTGAACAGAAAAATCTTGCATACTCGGATGAAGATTTGATTGCATGGGAACAAGAATTTCTATATCCTTACATGGAACTTGTTTGTGACGGGAATGTCATAAATGAGTTCGCTACCGGTACTATACGGGAGGATATGGATGTATCAGCGGTATCAAGCGGATATGATGATATAGACCAGTTTCCCAAAAGTTACTGGGCGGCCCTTTGTTCTTTAAAGAAAAAATTCCCCAAATGGACATTTGTTAAACTGGACGTGACAAATCTTGATTTTAACTCAGTTGTGGATGCCCAGTATGGTGAGAGAAGTTATATCTGGAAAACTGCGCCCGATGATTATAAGGCAGGTCAGACCGGGCAGGCTAACTGGTATTATGCGTCTAAGAAAGCAATATCATATTACATGGACCCGCGTAAGCATCTTTCTGAAAAAGAAGTGTTTCAATTTGAATTGCTCTCTTATAACGGCAGCTACCATACAGAAGCTGCATTGCAGGGGATTTTAAGTTCTACCTTTATGTCGGGAAATATTCCCGGTGAAGGAAAGACTTATGCCAAGGCGTTTATGGAAATTGGAAGTAATTACAGCATAAGTCCATACCATCTTGCAAACAGGGTGGTGTTAGAACAGGGTACAGCCGGAAGCAGTCCGTTGATTTCGGGAACTTATCCCGGATATGAAGGGTATTATAATTATTTTAATGTTGGCGCTACCGGAAGCACAGATACCCAGGTTATTGTCAACGGTCTTGCATACGCAAAATCAAAGGGCTGGAATACACGGTATGCATCATTGCTTGGCGGAGCCTCCACCATAGGAAACAACTATATCAAAATAGGTCAGAATACGTTGTATCTTCAAAAATTCCAAGTAATTGTGGCAGGAAATAAACCCATATATACCCACCAGTATCAGCAGAATATTCAGGCACCTTCAACGGAAGGTACAAGAAATTATAATACCTATAGCAGCTCAGGCACCTTGAATAACAGCTTTGTTTTTCGAATTCCTGTATATTCAAATATGCCTTCCACTGTGAAAAATGTGGAACTTAATACCTCTGAATGTGAATTGTTGATCACCCAGTCGGAAAATGACGGAGTGATAACAGAAAATAAAAGTAGTGTCACTTTGTTACCCACTGTATATGACACAGATGAAAAGGTAATTGGCGATTATCCTGTTGCATGGAAAAGTGAAAACAGTAAAATAGCAACTGTAGATGCGAATGGTGTGGTTACTGCAGTGGCTCCGGGTACTACAAATATTGTGGCATCGGCAGATGGTAAAACTGCCAAGTGTAAGGTGGTGGTTAAAGCACCTCTTTATAAATTGGAGATTGTGCCGCCTGCGGGTGAAATATATGTAGGCGAGTCGCTTAAATTAAGTGTTGATTATATTCCTCTTTACACTACCGACTCTGTGGAGAATATGAAATGGTCAAGCAGTAATGAAGAAGTGGCGACTGTTTACAAGGGGCTGGTATTAGGAAAGAAAAGTGGCACAGCTGTCATTACTGCAACCGTGACAGGTGAAGACGGTACGGAGCATAGTGCAGAATTTACCCTCACAGTAAAAGCATGTGTAGTTAATTTTTATAATGACAGAGGTGAAACGGTAAAAAGCGTGGAACTTAATTACGGTAATACTCTGAAAGGGCTTTTCCCTGATGCAACTTTATGGGAAGGTCATGAGGACGAAGTGTTTTCCGGATGGTACACAGGCACTTTAGGTACAGGCTTTAGATGCACTGAAGAGACTGTTGTATATAAAGACATGGATGTATATCCCTATTTTATTTCTACCAATCAGGATTTCTTTGTTAAGAATGTGGGAGACTATACTTATACAGGTCAGGCTATAAAGCCGGAAGTAGAGGTATATGACGGAGACATTCTGCTGGTTAAGGGCACGGATTACACTGTAAGTTATGCAAACAATAAGGTAGTAGCAGGAGTGGATTCTGTGAAAAAGCCTACCATAATAGTAAAGGGAAAGGGCAATTATACAGGTACTCAAAAGATATATTTTAATATATTGGAAAAGAATATAGGTGAAGCGGATATCACTGTTGATGACATAATTTATTCATACAGTGGAAAGATTATTAAACCTTCTCCTGTAGTATACAGAGATGGTAAGAAACTTAAAAAGGGAACGGATTACACGGTTTCTTATCCCATGAAGGGCAGTGGAGCATATCTGTCCGAGGGTATATTCCTTATAGAGATTAACGGAATTAAAAATTACACCGGAACAAGGAAAGTATATTTAACCATTACTAAAGATGTATTATTAAGTAAGGTTAAAGTATCCATGGTTAAAAGTGTTCAGTATGATGACGGTAATTCCATAGAACCTGATATTACTGTCAAATACGGAACAAAGGTTCTGAATAAAGATGAGCATTATACAGTTGAGTATATTAATAACAGGGAAATCGGAACGGCTACGGCGATTATTACTGCAGTGGACGGAAGCGGTTATAAAGGCACAAGAAGTGTGAATTTTAAAATCATCGGAATTTCAATGAGTAAAGTGAAAGTGGCAGGAATTACGTCCAAGGCATATTGTGGAGTTCCTATAACCATTTTTGATGAAAACGGAAATAACAGTGGCTTTTTCCCTGAGTATGCAATAACCTATACTAACTTAGAAACAAAGGAAGTAAAAGAACTTATACTTAACAGGGATTACACTATAGAGTACAGTAAGAATGAAGCCAAAGGTAAAGCAACAATTACTTTCAGAGGGCAAGGAAATTATACGGGAACACTGAAAAAGAGTTTTACAATTACAGCATATGATATGGCATCTAATCCGGAAGGATATGTATATCTTGCAGATAACAATTTGGGTGAACAGGAATACAGCCGCGCTGGCGCAAAGCCAAAGGTTGAACTTTTGTTTAAGGATAAAGACGGAAATATTGAACTGCTTACAGAAGGAGTGGATTATACATTATCTTACAAAAATAATAAGTATGTAAATGATGGTGCGGATGAATTAAAACGTCCTTCGGTTACAATAAAGGGTAAAGGTCGCTTTAAAGGGACATGGAAGGATGCGGCAGTCTTTACTATCGGTGCAAAAAGTTTCGATGCAGGAAGAGATAACGGAATCACTTTTGAAGCCACGGACTTTATGTACAAAGAGGGCAAGGAAGATTACGCGCCCAAAGTTGTGGTTAAGGATAACGGAAAAACTTTAAAGCAGGGTAAGGATTATGAGATTGTTTCTTATGAGAAAGTAAATCAGGGCGAAACCGGAATTATTGATTATAAGGCAACTATCCATGCTCTTCCCAAAGTGGACGGTACGTCAGAGTATGTGGGAGAGAGACAGGTTAGTTACAGAGTGTATTTATACTCCCTTGCAAAATCATCCATACAGAAGATTCCCAATCAGATTTATGATGAAAGGGCTGCCGTTTCACAGTTGGGAATTTGTCCGGAAATCGTGGTAACTTACAAGATACGAAATGAAAGTGAAGCGTCAATGTTTACCGGTTTGGGATATGAACTGTATGACACAACAAATAAGGTAATCGTAGGTGTGGCAGACGGAGCAGATATTATCCTTAAACAGGGTGATACAGTGCTTTTACGTGCAGACAGGGATTATGCGTTTAAAGCCGATTCTTATAAGAATAACAGAAAAAAAGGAAGTGCCAGGGTTACTGTTTACGGAATTGATATGTTTGCGGGAAGTAAGAGTGCGGGATTTAAAATTGTAAGCAGGGCACTTGTTGGAAGATACTAAAACCCGATACAAGGGGTGATTTGATTGACAGTACCATACTAATCACTTATAATAATTAGCAGAGTTTTGCTAATTAGGAGTAAGTGATGAAGCAGCATTTAGCTAATCATAAGCATAAATACATTATAGGAATTTTAACGCTGTTGTTTTTATTGTTTTTCTTTATAAAAGACGGTGTTATTGTAAAAGCAGACACACAGGGGTATTTGAATATGTCCATAAGCCGTGAGGCGGGATACCCCTTGTTTTTACTGCTGTTTCAAGGCATTTTCGGAGAGGATTATCAGATTTTTGTGGTGGCGTTTCAAATGCTTCTGCTTGGATATTCCGTATATGCACTGACTTTTACAACGGTTTCGCTATGGAAATTGAAATCTTTTTCTGCATATGTAATATGGCTTGTGCAGATATGCTTTATTCTGCTTTGCAGATACGGTTCGGGATTTAAGGCAGTATACGCAAGCCTTCTTTTGACAGAGGGGCTGACGTATTCCCTTTATGCACTTTTTATAAAGACTATACTGCAATTGAATAGAAAAATTACAGGAAAGCGATTGGCGGAGTGTCTTTTGTATTGTGGTCTGTTGACCTTTATAAGAACCCAGCTGATGGTTAGTTTTTTTGCGCTTATTGCTTTTTTTGTAATAAAGGCTGTTTTTGGAAAGGTTACTTTCAGAAAATTTGCAGGAATTGTTATAGGTGCTGTTGCAGTAATTCTTCTGGTGTGCGCAGGCGAACGTATTTATATAAAGGCGTTGTATGATGTGAATACCGGTACGGCAGGGGGAAGTACCTTTCTCCTTACGGCGGGGCTTTATGGTGCCGATGAAGAAGACGCCGAATTATTTGATGTGCCGGAAGAAAAGTACATATTTGAAGAATTATATAAGATAACGGATAGTTATGGTGCTAACAGGAAATATGAGCCGGAAAGCGGATTTTTAAAGAGTGCGGTTTATTATACCTCAAAGTTTGATATCATCAAATTTGATATTTGCAGCCCCTGGTTCTATGAATATTTTATAGGACAGGGAATAACTGATGAAACAGAAATCATTCTAAAGATAGATGAGGCGGGGAAAATAGTAGGAAAAAAATTGTTCCTTGATAATATCGGTGTTAAGATAAAGATTTTCGTGCAGGAATGTGTTCAGGGATACATGAGAACTATTGCGAAAAGTTCTGTGATTTTATTACCATTTGTGGTGATGGTATACATATGTTATGTGGCTTTAATGTTTTTATGTTTTAGAAAAAAGGAAACTGCGGAAGCAGGCTGGAATGGGTTGTTTGTTTTGATTATAATGACAGGAAATATATTTGTTACAGCATTTATGATATTCTGCGAACCCCGGTATGTGCTTTATAATATGGTGCCTTTTTATGTGATGGGGTATTTGATGTTGGTGCAGATTTACAGACAAAAGAAGGAGAGGCAGAATAGTGACAGTTGCATTATGTCTAATAACATGGAATGAATTGGAGGGATGTAAGCATGATATTCCGCTTATTGACCGTACCAAATTTGAACAGATTTACTGTATAGACGGCGGAAGTACGGACGGTACAGTAGAGTATCTTATGGAACAGGGAATACCGGTATATAAGCAGTCCGCCAAAGGTTTAAACCAGGCTTGTAAGGACGGCGCTGAAAAATGTACCTGCGATGCTTTTGTTTTTTATCATCCCAAGGGAAGTATTCCGGTTGAAGATACATATAAATACAGGGAATTCCTTGAACAGGGGTATGACCTTGTTGTGGGAAGTCGTATGATGAAGGAATCTGTTAATGAAGAGGATGGTAAATTACTCAAACCCAGAAAATGGTTTGTGCTTGCTCTTGGGCTGTTTGGTTCAATTCTTTTCAGAAAAGAAGGTTACAGGGTGAGAGACGTACTTCATGGTTTCCGTGGAATGAAAAAGGAAAGTTTCATGAAGCTTGATATTTCCGACATGAGTCCTTCAATTGATATTGAGATGGTATGTCGTTCGTATAAGTTGGGCTTAAAACGAATGGAATTTCCCACACAGGAAAAAAGCCGTGTTGCGGGAACTACACATTTTAAAGCAATACCTACCGGTAAAAAGTTACTTAAGTATATATTTTGGGAAATAAAGAGAGACTAAGGAAAAATTATGATAAAGACAGACTATTTGATACTGGGCGCGGGACCGGCAGGTCTTACCGTTGCAAACCGATTATTGGATAAGGGAATCACATCTTTTGTTGTGCTGGAAAAGGAAAGTGAAGCCGGTGGGTTATGCCGCAGTATGCAGGTGGACGGAAGTCCTTTGGATATCGGAGGCGGTCATATTCTTGATGTGCGCCGTCCCCATGTAACAGAATTTCTGTTTCAGTTTATGCCTAGGGAAGAATGGAATCATTACTATAGAAATTCCAAGATTAAGACAATTGGCGGAACGGAAATTGATTATCCTTATGAAGCTAATATATGGCAATTTCCTGTAGATGAGCAGGTTGAACATCTTATGTCCATTGCAAGTGCAGGATGTAGTATCGGTAAAGAAAAACCTGAGCAGTTTGATGAGTGGATTGTATGGAAGTTAGGTGAAAAGATTGCTACGGACTATATGTTTCCATATAATAAAAAAATATGGTCAATTGACTTGAAACGTCTGGGAACATACTGGATGGAGAAACTGCCGGATGTATCATTGAAGGACACATTGACAAGTTGTCTTACCCATGAAGCATACGGTGCGCTTCCCGGACATTCCCAGTTCTATTATCCCAAGAAATACGGGTTCGGTGAGCTTTTTCTTAGAATGGCAGAAAGAGTTAAGGAGCATATTCATTATAATGAGCCTGCCAAAACAATGGATGTTAGTCAAAGAGTAGTGAATGGAGAATATCAGGCGGATATAATTATAAACACAGTCCCCTGGACTTCTTTTGATAAAATTGAAGATTGTGATCCAATAGTAGAAGAGTTAATCGGTAAATTGGAATACAGTAGTGTTGTAATTGAATATCAGGATAAAGAAGTAACTACGGATGCCCACTGGACATATTATCCCGATGAGACATTGGATTATCACAGAATTTTGTGGAGACCTAATTTCTGTGAAAATTCAAAAGGCTACTGGACAGAAACAAATTTGAAGAGATATCATGCTGCTGATGATAAATTTTATTATATTAATGAGTACGCTTACCCTTTAAATACCGTGGACAAGCCATTGGTAATAGGGAAGATACTCAGCGCTTTGCATAATTTTGGAATATATGGATTAGGACGCTGGGGGGAGTGGGAACACTTAAATACAGACGTTACAATTGAACATGCATTGAAGTTTGTAGAAGCAATTACGACAAAGGAATAGCTTGGAGTAAAAAATGAAAAATAAAAAAATATGGTTACAAATAGGTGCGGCTGTTCTTTTTGTGGGAGTTTGCTGTATCAGTCTGGTGTTGCTTTCTTATCTGATGCGGCCTATTACAACCAGCAGACGAAATATTTGTGGGTTCTATGCAGAAGAGCAGAATAGTCTGGACGTTGTCTTTGTGGGCGGAAGCGTATGTTATACTTCGTGGGAACCACTTGCTGCATGGAATGATTATGGTTTTGCATCGTATAATTTTGCAATAGATGCATTGCAACCCCGCTCAATAAAATATGCGCTGGAGGAGATACGAAAAACCCAGTCGCCACAGCTTTTTGTTATTGATTTGCGTCCCTTTCAATACGGGGATGTAATCGGTAAGGCAGAGAATGAACGTAACATAGACAGAGTAGCACCCTTCAGGAATTTTATTGATAATATTAAGTATTCAAAAAACAGGTTTGATGCAATTGAAGCAGGGTCACCTTCCGGTGAAGAAAAGTGGACATATCATTTGGATATTGCAAAGTATCATTCGGGATTAAATTCTTTTCTTAATAAAGAAAACTGGCAATATATTCTTAATGAAAAGGAATTATATACAAAAGGTTTTACAGGTTATGATGAGGTTATGGAAATAGAGACCTTTGACGCAAGGACCATAACCGGAGAATTACCCTTGGGTACTGAAGTTAATCAGATGTTTGAGGAACTTCTTGACTATTGTAAGGAAAATGAATTACAGGTTTTGTTCCTGGTTTACGGATATGCCGGTTCGGAGGAAGACCAGAAAAAATATAATTATATGAAAAATCCAATTTTGGAAAATGGTTTTGGTTATCTAAATATGAACGAGCATCTCTTTGACATGCAGATGGATTTTGCGGTGGATTTTCATGACGTTGACCATGTGACTGTTACAGGTGCGGATAAGTATACTGCTTTTATCGGAGAATATTTAAAGGCTAATTACGATTTGCCGGATAAAAGGGAAGATGTGGATTATAAGCAGTGGCATGCAGATTATGCAAGATGGAATTCTGAAATGGATATAGTCAGAGAAAAGTTAGAAAGGTAAGTTTGAAAGGAATGACAGGCATGACAAGAGCAGAGATTTTAGAAAAGGTAAATGAGATTTTTCATGATGTATTTGATGATGAAGATATTGAAGTGGTAGAAGCTACTACTGCGGATGATATTGAGGATTGGGATTCTCTTACTCATATTACTTTGGTGTCTGAGATAGAAAGTGAATTTGGATTTAAGTTTGCCATGAAGGAAGTGCTCGGCATGAAAAATGTAGGAGAAATGCTTGATATTATAGAACAAAGAATTTAGGGGGCAGGTATGCAGCGCTATTCTTATGAGCAACTTGAAGTGGGACACAAAGAAAGCTTTAGTGTAACGGTAACCGAGGAAAAACTTAAGTATTTCGGTCAGGTCAGCGGAGATGTTAACCCACTTCACAATGACTGCGATTTTGCAAAGAATAAAGGGTACAGGGACAAGGTTGTTTACGGTATGTTGACAGCCTCCTTTTTGTCTACATTGGCAGGAGTTTGGCTTCCGGGAGAGAGAAGTCTTATTCACAGAGTGGAGGTTGAATTTCCAAAGCCCGTATACGTGGGAGATGTTCTTGATGTAGAAGGTGTTGTTAAAGAAAAGAATGATGCCTTTAAGACTATTGAACTTAAGGTAACGGTTAAAAATCAAAATGGTGACAAGGTTTTGAGAGGTAAGATGAGGGTGCAGGTATTATGACACTGGTATCATTGAAAACATTGATTTTTTTTATCATAGTGCTTGGCATTTATTATATTGTGGCCCGTAACAGGCAGTGGCTGGTACTGCTTGTGGCAAGCCTCTCTTTTTTTGTGTTGTCGGTACCGGCTTATACAATTATATATATGCTTATAAGTGCTGTTACGGTTTATTTTGCGGCAAAGTATATTGAAAGAGAACCGGCAGGTAAAAAGGCTGTGTATTGCAGCACGGTTTTGTTAAATGCAGGTATTCTTGTTGTGTTAAAATATTTGAACTTTCTGCTTGGTAATGTGGGAAGTTTTCTTGGTATATTAGGCTTTGATGTAAACATTCCGGTGATTCGGCTGGTGGCGTCCCTTGGAGTGAGTTTTTATACTTTACAGATAATCGGATATCTTACAAATGTGTACTGGGGACTATGTAAGTGCCAGCATAATTTTGCTAAGTTGTTACTGTTTACCTGCTATTTTCCCCAGATGATATCAGGACCTATCAGCAGATATGAGCAGATAGAAGAAGACTTGTTTTCGGGACATACATTTGAAAGTGACAGAGTGTGCCGGGGCTTTTTTAGAATCTTAGTAGGTGTTTTCAAGAAAATGGTTATATCGGAACAGCTTGTGGGAGTAACAGAAGCAATTCTTGTAAACGACAGTGAGTATACGGGATTGTTTTTGATTTTCGGAATGGCTATTTATGTGTTACGTATATATGCTGATTTTGCAGGGTGTATGGATATTGTTCTGGGTGCGTCTGAATGTATGGGAATCAGATTGCCCGAGAATTTCAAGAATCCTTTCAGTGCAAAAAGTATTCAGGAATTCTGGCAGAGATGGCATATTACTTTGGGCACATGGCTTAAGGATTACATCATGTATCCGATTCTTAGGAGTAAGTCGTTTGGCAAATTAACAAAATTTCTTAAGAAAAAATGCGGTAAGCAGGCATCAAAACAGATTCCTACATATCTGGCAATGCTGGTGTTGTGGCTTTGCATGGGAATCTGGCACGGCGGTGGATGGAATTTTATTGCTGAAGGCTTATGGTTCTGGATTGTAATTGTTTTGGGGCAGATTTTCAAGAAGCAATTAGAAAAAGTAAGTGATGTGCTGCACATTAACAGAGAGTCAAAATGGTGGCAGTGGTGGCAGCAATTAAGGACTGCCGTGATTTTTGCGATAGGAATACTGTTCTTTAGGTCGGAAACCGTGGGGGAAGCGTTCTTCATTTTAAAGAATGCATTAGACGTTAATCAGATAATTCTTTCGGTGAATCAGTTGCCGACAGTAATGTCAGAATTGGACAACGTGGCAGGCACCATGAAGATTCTATGGACAGCAGCTTCTGTTGGAATTGGGATAGTGGGAATGTATATCTTTTCCTGTATAGAAAAGAAGGAAATGTCAGTAAGCGAGTGCTGGTATTCTAAAAATATATTTTATAAATATGCAACAGTATATATCCTTTTATTTATAATTATTATTTTTGGAGCATACGGACCGGGATATGCTTCTTCGGAATTTATTTACGGCGGATTTTAATATATCAGGGAAGGTGTTTTATGAGTAGACTTAATAAATATTTGATTATAGGTGCTTCTTCGGAAATAGGCATGGCATTATTACGGGATATTCTTTCGGAGGTAAAGTCTGGGGATAATTTATCCGTAATGGCGCATTATGCCCATAATGCAGAGAATTTGTTAAAGTTAAAGGAAGAATATCCCGAGGTTGAATTTACTTTTGTGCAGGCTGATTTAAGTGATGAGTCTGACACTCTTAAACTGGTTGAACAAATTACTGAATGGGGATGTCCTGACGCAGTCGTATATTTGCCGGCAGGCAAGTTTGAGTACTTGAAGGTAAAACAACTTTCGTGGGATAAATTTGAGAAGGAATTAAACATTGCGGTAAGAGGATTTGCCCTTGTGTGTAAGGCTGTATTGCCTTCCATGGTCAAGAAAAAATATGGTAAAGTAGTAGTTATGCTCACAGAATATACATTAGGCAAGCCACCGCGCTTTATGTCTCATTATGTAACTGCAAAGTACGCATTATTAGGTATGATGAAGGCTATGGCAAGTGAATATGGTGACAAGGGAATTAACATTAATGGTATCTCTCCTGCGATGATTAATACTAAATTCTTGGAAAATATTGATGAAAGAATTGTGCAGATGAATGCAGAAAATAGTGTGATGAAACGACATGTAAAACTTGAAGAAGTAGTTGCGGGAATTCGTTTTCTGCTTTCGGAAGGCTCTGATTATATGAGTGGTACAAATCTTAATATGAGTGGTGGAAACCAATAAGATTTGAATATCGAAAAAGAGGAGAGAATGTATCATGAAAAATTCAATTATTTCAAAAGAAAGAAATCTTACCTTTGACATTATGCGCATTGTCGCGATATTGGCGGTGGTAATGATTCATGTGGCAGCAGAGCTTGTAATAGCGTTTTCAAAGGAAACTACAAATTTTATTGTGGGTAATATACTTGACAGTATTTCCAGATTTGGTGTTCCGTTGTTTGTTATGATCTCAGGAGCGTTAATGCTTAATGAGAAAAAAGAAATAACCATACCTACTGCTTTGAAAAATGCAGGACGTTTACTTATCTTGTTGGTTATATGGTCCCTTGTGTACACTGTTTTGTTTGAAATTATTCTGCCTAAAAGTCAGGCATCATATTTTGTTCTTGATAAGGCAAATTTCTGGAACAGTTTTATTTACGGATATTTTCACCTTTGGTATCTGTATATGTTAATCGGTCTGTACCTTATAACTCCTATTTTAAAGAGGTTTGTAAATAAGGCAAATGCAGATGTTGTGGGATATTTTATCCTGCTTTCACTGGTATTCCAGTTTATTGTTCCTTTGATTAATTTATGGATACCTGCGGATTCCGTTTTTGATATCGGTAAATTTACTGACATGTTTTTTATGGGATTTGTAAGCAAGTACACTACATATTATCTTCTTGGCTGGTATATTACCAATATAGAAATTTCAAAGAAAAACAGAGTTATTATATATGTTCTGGGTGTTGCAGGACTTTTGACCACAATTCTCGGAACCCAGATTATGATTACTGACAGTAACAGAGTTTATGATGTATTTTATTCTAACTTTGCAGCAAATGTGCTTCTTTACAGCGTGGCTGTGTTTACTTTTATTTACTATTGCTTCAAGGATAAGGAAATCACAAAGGGCCGTGGTTTGATTGTAACCTTATCAAAGCTTACCTTTGGTGTATATGTTATCCATGCGGCGGTAATAAGATTCTTTGCCGAGAAATTCGGATTGGACAGTGTTGGTTTGATTCTGGTTGCATGGGTGGTTGCAACTGTAGTTTCGTTCCTGATTACTTTTGTGTTATCCAAGATTCCTTTTGTTAAAAAGGTTGTAAGATGTTAAAGATATTTGCGTGAGTGTAGGTTGGTTCGGGGTAGGATAATGTATGAATAAGAAATTGAAAATATCTTATATTGTTTTGATTATACTTGCTTCACTTCCGGTATTTGTACCATTTCTTATCCAAATGGAACAAGGGCATGATTTGTTTTTTCATTTGATGCGTATTGAAGGACTGGCAGAAGGAATGAGAGACGGGCAGTTTCCGGTAAGAATTCAGCCTGAGTGGTATCAGGGACATGGGTATGCTGTTTCGGTGTTTTACGGGGATACATTTTTGTATATACCGGCAATACTGCGCTTACTTGGCATGTCTTTGCAAAACAGTTACAAGTTCTACATTGTGCTGACCAACGCTGCTACTGCGATAATTGCAGGATATAGTTTTAAAGGAATTTTCAAAAATGATAATATTGCATTTTTAGGAAGTGCATTATATACGTTGTCAATTTACCGTCTTATGAATGTTTTTGTAAGGGATGCTGTGGGTGAATATACAGCGATGATTTTCATGCCTTTGCTGGCATATGCCTTTTACTGTATTGTGTTTGAAGAGCATGAGCGGGGTAAAGGAATGTTTCTTTTGGCATTATCCATGGCATCAATTATTCAGAGCCATATTATCAGTGCGGAAATTTGTGTTGCGGTCCTTCTTATGGCATGCGTTGTGTTTATAAGAAAAGTGTGGAATGTTAAGGTTATATGGACCTTTTGTAAAAGTGCTTTCATTGCCCTTATATTAAGCCTTGGATTTTTGGTTCCGTTTGCAGACTATATGCTTAATGGCTCTTTTAATGCCAATGTGGCTAACAGCTTTAAAATGGAGCAAAATATCGGCATCCATGGTACTTTTATAAGGCAGCTTTTTAAAGTTTTCTATAAGGCGACAGGTGCTAATCTGCCTAAGGAGGCGGGAATTGCCGGAGAAATGCCTTTGGGCGTTGGATTTATGCTGGGTGTGGCAGTGCTTGCATGGATTGCTACGGAGATATATTTTAGGAAAAGGGAAAAAGATAAACGTTATTTTATACTGATGCGTGTTGTTGCCGGTTTTAGTGTGATTTTTTTATGGATGACAACAATATATTTCCCATGGGAGTTTTTAAGGAAAAGCAATAAAATATTTAGGTATATGATAGTTAATATTCAATTCCCCTGGCGTCTGCTTACGGTGGCAACCCTGTTTCTTGTGCTTTTGTGGTGTGCGGTCGCAATGATAGGAGGGGAATGTGTTCCTGTTAAGTTTAAGAATGTGGGAATCACTGTTGTGTGTGTTGGAACAGTACTTAGTGCGGGATATATGCTTGGTGATGCTCTGATAAGCGGAAATGCGGCCTATGTACATAGCGTGGAAGCGATGAATACCAGTGTTGCGTCGGGAGAAGAGTACTTACCCTTTGCCACGGTGTCATCAGCGCTTATAAAAGATGAGGTAATGGCCTCTGATAATCTTAAGTGGGACAATTATAAGAAGGATGGCTTGACTGTAAGCCTTAATTGTGAGAATCAAAGTGATGAACCGGGTATATTAACCCTGCCTGTTCTGTATTATGAGGGATACCGCTGCATTGAAGAAGGTGTTACCCTTATGCAGGGAGATAATAACCGGGTGGCATTATACATACCTGCCAAATACAAAGGAACAATTGAAGTGTTTTTCAAACAACCTGTGTTCTGGGAAGTGGCAACAATTATTTCCGCAGTGGCATACATAGTTTTTATAATACTATATATTAATTTGTGGCGTAATAATCGTCCCAAACATCCTGATAATTAAATTTAAGCGCCAGGTCTTTGGTTTTTGATATTTCATCTTGGTAAGTATCAGCAAAGACTTGGTGTTTTTGTTCTATATATGAATCAAATATATAGCGGTTTATATCACCGTTATAGTGAATGGTATCTCTGTAAAGTGACAGGTCTGTCACGATTTCTTCTATGTTTTGAAAATAATAAACGGAAACATTGGGGTAAGTAAGCAACTGTCCTATTACATATTCAGACATGTCCGTAATGGTGTCAAATTTATTACCAAGCATACAGGTTTCCCAGTACATTATACTGTAGGGAGGGATGAAAATTGTAAATTCCGTATCAGGATGAGCCGCAATATGCTTGGTTATTTGCCCAAGGTTTGCATCAATATTTGCCTGAAAGGCAGGCATGTCAATTTCTGTAACAACGAGGTTCTTGTTGTTGGTTTCGCAGTCACGCAGCACCGCTTCCTTGGATATGTCCACACCATCTGCAGCACTCCAGCTGTATGCGTGACTCATATTTCCCAAAGATTGTCCCGTGCCCTCTTTGAAAAGAATTTCAGCGGATTTTATAACAATATCCTTATTGAAAATATATGGGGCATCGTCGGTAACATTGGAGGAATATAAGTGCGCCGGCGGTGTTGCAAAGCGGGTTTCACTATCCACTTCAAATTGATAGTAATCTAAATTCATGAATATATTTCTGACAGTATTGTCACTTGTAAATATCTGTTCAAGTAATGCATCCAGATCTTTTGTGCGTGCGCCGGAATAGGATAATTTTAATGTATTCCATCCTAATTCATCATCGAACCAATCACTTTCAAAATTTTCGGTCATTGAATTGCCTAGAATAACACTGTCATAATCTGTAGTTCTTGCAAGGCCGGGTGCCTGATAAACCTGGTTGTACAGGTATGGAGTATTGGTTATCCAGGGCTTGTGGTATTGGAAAAAGGGGTCAACAACAAATACTAATGAAATAATTAGTATAAGGCAAATAGAAAGTGTTATGAAAAAAGTCTTAATGTATCTGTTTGCTTTCATGTGTATCTCCCTAAAAGGTATAATATAAAAAGGTTGAAACTTCTGATAAAGATAATATGGAAATAATGAGCAGTAATACATCTGCTATGGCATTTCCGATAGTCAGTTTTTTGCCTTTGATTATTTCATGAGTGTTTGGCATGAAAAATACAATTACAAAGCATAATGAAAGGAAGGCATAGGCGTTGAAAGGGAAAATGACAGAAATGTCATTCATTAGACCGCCGCCACCGCCTTTAATTAAATGACCTACAAAATATTTGCTTTCCACAATTGAATTTGAACGGAATATAATCCACGCAAGATTAACGTAGATAAAGGTGCAAATGATACCGGGAAGTGCCGGCAATTTGTTCCACCACTTTTGGAATATCCGGTATAGAATCAGTCCTGCGCCGTGCATTATTCCCCAAAGGATAAAGGTCCAATTGGCTCCGTGCCATAAACCGCTAAGTAAAAATACGATGGAAATGTTAATATACGTTTTAACTTTTCCCTTTCTGTTACCTCCCAAAGGGATGTATATATACTTTGTAAAAAAGCGTGTGAGAGTTATGTGCCAGGTTTTCCAAAATTCCCCTATGCTACGTGATTTGTAGGGGGATTTGAAATTCAGGGGCAAATCAATGTGCAGCATTTTGCCAAGTCCAACTGCCATATCGCTGTATCCGCTAAAATCCAGATATATCTGGAAAGTGTAAGCCAGCATAACGAAAGCGGCACTTAAAGAATTAAGCGCCTTGTAATTATCAAAACCTATCTGTACGGCCTTTCCAAGGGTGTCGGCAAGAAGAACTTTTTTTGCAATTCCCAGAGAAAAATATCTTAAGCCTTCTGCAAAATAGGCTGAGTCAAATTTGTGGCGTGCAGTATCTGTAAACTGGGGGATCAATTCACTGTGCAGTGAGATTGGTCCGGAACTAATCTGGGGGAAAAAGGATACAAATACACTGTAATCAATAAATTTATATTGTGGAGCCTCTCCCTTGCAGCTGTCCACCAGTAAAGCAATCTGCTGAAAAGTAAAAAAGCTGATTCCCAGTGGCAAAATTATGTTTTTTAATATATAATCAGTGTGGAACAGACTGTTTAAGTTAGTAATGAAAAAATTGTAATATTTAAAATAGAACAGTGGAAGCAGATTAGCGGCTATTCCAAGGACAAGAACAGCTTTTCTGACATTTAGTCCTGATTCCTTCAGAAGCAGGCGGTGGAATATGTAATTGATACATATACTCAGTATTAGGATTGTTACATAAGCCGAATTGATATAGGCGTAAAAAACAAGAGAACAAATAATAAGCCATACTTTGGAAAGTGTGGCCAAACTGAATTTATTTAAAGAGTAATATCCCAATAATGTAATTGGAAGAAATAAAAAAATGAAAATATAAGAATTAAAAAGCATACCTGATATTTCCTTTGCTTTTGATGTTATAAGTATAATACGAAATAAAGCGGAATGTAAAGTTAAAGAAGTTATCTTCATGCTTGCAGACAAAATGAAAAGGAGCCTACAGACAAAAGATGTTATTCAATTCATACATTTTTATATTCATATTTTTACCCGTGGCACTGGTAATTTATTTTGGCTTTAATAGAAAAGAAAAGTATACCCGGGCGAAAATATTTCTGACAGGAATGTCATTATGGTTTTATGCATATTTCAATACTTCTTATCTGTGGATTATTCTTTTGAGTATCGCTACAAATTTTTTGTGCCACAAAGTGTTGTGCGAAATGAAGGAAATGCCTTCAAGACGAAAAGTAATATGTGGCGGCGGTGTTTTGTTTAATGTTGGCCTGCTGTTCTATTTTAAGTATTTTAATTTCTTTATTGAAAATATAAACAAAGCTTTTAATATGTCATTTACAGTGGAAAAGGTGCTGCTGCCCCTTGGAATCAGTTTTTTTACTTTTCAGCAGATAGCTTTTCTGATTGATACCTACAGAGGGGAAATTGAGGAGCAGAAAATATACGATTATATGCTTTTTGTGACATTTTTCCCGCAGCTTATTGCAGGTCCCATTGTAAGTCATACGGAAATGCTGCCCCAATTTCAAAATCCGGAGTTGAAAAAAGTGGATTTTAAGAATTTGTATGTGGGCATGTGTGTGTTTGTCTTGGGACTTTCCAAAAAAGTTTTGCTTGCGGATGTGCTTGGAAGATCTGTGCAGTGGGGATATGAACATAGTGAGCTGATGAAGGGCGGCGGTGCAGTGCTTTTGATGCTTATGTATACTTTACAATTGTATTTTGATTTCAGCGGATATTGTGACATGGCAAGGGGAATCGGATATATGTTTAATATAAAAATTCCCGTAAACTTTATGTCCCCATACAAATCAAAGGATATTCTGGAGTTTTGGAAGCGCTGGCATATAACCCTGACCCGTTTTTTTACCCGTTATGTATATATTCCTTTGGGTGGAAATCAAAGGAGCGAATTGCGTACATATTTTAATATTTTTATTGTGTTTTTGCTAAGCGGCATCTGGCATGGCGCAGGTTACACCTTTATTGTGTGGGGTATATTACACGGAGTGTTAAATATAATCACCAGATTTATACATAAACATAAAAAACATCCCCATGAAGAGACGGAAAGTATCCTATGGCTTAACAAGGCAAAACATGTTGTGCGTGTCATATTTACATTTATCTGCATAAATATTTTATGGGTATTTTTCAGAGCAGATTCATTACAACAGGCAACAGAGCTTATTGCAGGTATGCTGCAGTTTAAAAATACGTGTGGTGTGGGGGAACTGGCAACACCTTTTGTTAATTCCAGGATTGAATATCTTTACGAGGTACTTCGTATAACAAATGTGCCATATATATACTATCTTCCCATGTGGGGGTATATTTCGGTGGGATTGCTAATTGTTTTCGGATGCAAAAATATTGCTGAGATTGAAAATAAGTTTAAACCTACCAATTTTAGTTGCATGGCAATATCTTTATTACTGTTTGCCTGTGTAATGTCATTGTCGGGTGTAAGTGTGTTTTTATATTTTAATTTTTAATGGAGTTATTAATGAAAAGTATGTCATATAAGTCTGCCTTTAAAAGAATACTTATTTTTATGCTGGTTCTTGTCTTGGGAACGGTGGCACTTGTTATTGTGGCTGACCCGTTTTTTCAGTATCATAAGCCCTTGCCGTTTTTACATTATGTCATAGATAACCAGACTTCACAGAATGCCGGTCTTATTAAGAATTTTGATTATGAAAGCGTGATTTTGGGGTCATCCATGACCACTAATTTTGATACGGATTTGTTTGAAAAGGAACTGGGAACTAAAACAATCAAATTGTCCGTAAATGCGTCCCATCCCAAGGATATTGATAAGATGCTTTCCCTTATATGCGAGGAAGAAAAGGAAGTTGAAACGGTCTTTTTGGGAGTGGATGTACATAATTACACTGCAGAAGAAGGTGTAACGGCATATCCTTATCCGGAGTATTTGTATGACAATAATCTGTTAAATGACTGTGCTTACTGGTTTAATATGGACGTTGTTTTCGATTATATAATAAAACCCCAGAAGCAGCGAAACAGTACAAAATTAAATGAAATATATTGGAGCTGGACATACAGAACCTATGGTAGGGATGTAATTGAGGGAAGCTATAGTAAACCTGAGGTTATGGGCGAAGCTGTTCCGGTGGATGCGTATATATCCAAAACGGAAAATAATTTGGAAAATTATATTATTCCTTACATAGAGAGTATGTCGGACACTCAGTTTGTAATTTTTTATCCGCCTTACAGTATTTTGTATTGGTACAATCATTGGGCCGGGGGCGATGTGGAGGCTTTACTTTGCCAGACGGAGTATATTACGAAGCGTTTATTGGATTATCCTAATGTGAGAGTTTTCCAGTTCCAGAATCTGTACGATTATATTACGGATTATGATAATTATTGTGATTATACACATTACAGGCATGAGATGAATGATTACATGATGACCTGCTTTGGAACCGGAGAAAATGAGTTGACAAAGGAAAATTACGAGGACGTGTTTGAAGACATGAAGAAGTGGCTCACATCCTTTGATTACGAAAGCTGTTGGTAAGGAGTTTGTAATGCAGAAAACATTTCAAAAGTACCGCATAAGTTATAATTATTCCATGGCGTTAAAAGGAATAGCTGTGATTCTTATGGTGTTGCACCATGGTCTGGGACTTCCCGGGGAGTGGTTTGAGGAAGGCTTGGGCTTTGGTCATATAATCCTTGGTGAACGAAATCTTTACCAGGTGGCAGGCAATCCTTTAAAATTGTGTGTTTCAATATTTGCGTTTCTTACAGGATACAGCTATTGCATAAAGAGGCAGTATACATTTAAGTACGGCATTAAAAAAGCGTGGGGACTTTTGACAAAGTATTGGTTTGTGCTGTTTTTTGTGTTTTACCCGTTGGGCTATTTTATCAGCGGACATATTCCCGGTGTAAAGGAAATAATATTTAATACCTTTTCCATACATCAAAGAGCGGTTTCTTTTTCCTGGTATGTGTTGTTTTATGTATTGTGTATGTGCAGTCTTCCTTTGCTTGTGCGTCTGGTAACAGGTAAAAGCCCGGTGGATTTTGTGGGATTGCCCATATTGTTTACTGTGGTGATTTGGGGATTGGATAGGATTGTAATACAAAAGTGGTATCTGATAGCGGATATGCGGGATTATTTTTACTGGATGCCAATAGTGTGGATAGGGTATTTGTGTGCGTATTACGGGGTGTATGAGACCCGAAAACGGGAAGTAAATAAGATATTATGCTGGATTATTCTTTGGGGTATACCCGTGCTTCGTGGTATGTGTTCCGAAATATTAAGAATGAATATGGACGTTATTTATGCGCCCATATTTATATTTGCGTTTATTAATATTGTTAATGAGGGTAGTAAAATGTGTGTATTTTGGGAATTCTTCGGAAGGTATTCCATGTACATATGGTTTTTGCATGCCCTGTTTTTCTGGGATAAAACCAGGAGTTTTTTTCAACCTGTTGCCTATGGAAACAAAAATATTGTGTTAAGTATGATTTTACTTGTGACCTTTAGTTTTGCCATGGCAGTGGCAGCAGACAGCATAATAAAGGGCTTTTCCGGAATTGTAAAAAGAAGGGAAAAACACTGACACTGGCATTATTTAAGAATGTATGATATACTATTATGTTGAAAAAGTTTATATGTAACGAACAATGCTGAGTGGGCGTGGAAAGGATAAATTATGAAAATTACGGTAGCAGGAACAGGATATGTAGGACTTGTTGCAGGAGTGTGTTTTGCGGAAGTGGGACATGATGTAACATGTGTGGACGTGGATGAAGCCAAAGTAAAATTAATGGAAAGCGGTGTTTCTCCTATTTATGAAGAGGGACTTGAGGAGCTGATGCAGAAAAATTATGCTGCAGGCAGACTTCATTACACCACTGATTATAAAAAGGCGTATAAAGACCCGGATGCAATTTTTATCGGTGTGGGAACACCTGAAATGCCCGACGGCAGTGCCAATCTTGATTATATAGCAACTGTTTCAAGGCAGATTGCGGATTCTTTGGAAAAGGATTGTCTTGTAGTGGTTAAATCCACGGTTCCTGTAGGAACAAACGATAAGGTTGAGCAGTTTATCAAGGACTTCCTTAAAAATGATGTGAAGGTTGAGGTTGCCTCCAACCCTGAGTTTTTGGCACAGGGTTCGGCAGTGCGTGATACCTTACATGCGGCACGTATCATAATCGGAACAGAAAGTGAAAGCGCAGAAAAACTGTTAAAGGAGATTTACGCACCTTTTAATCTGCCCATTGTTTCCGTAAACCGCCGTTCTGCTGAGATGATTAAATATGCAAGTAACGATTTCCTTGCACTTAAAA
The DNA here is from genome assembly GCA_964528145.1 of uncultured Lachnospiraceae bacterium. Classification (GTDB taxonomy): domain Bacteria; phylum Bacillota; class Clostridia; order Lachnospirales; family Lachnospiraceae; genus Acetatifactor. Next base: position 21,342 of record CAZGSF010000002.1, read on the forward strand.
TTTCATACATGAATGATATTGCAAATCTTTGTGAACTTGTGGGTGCAGATATACAGGATGTGGCAAAGGGAATGAGTTATGATGCCCGTATAGGTGCTAATTTCTTAAATGCCGGTATCGGTTACGGCGGAAGCTGCTTCCCTAAAGATACCAAGGCACTCAAATTCCTTGCAAAGCAGCATGGTTACCAGCTTAAAACCGTGGAGGCTGCTGTGGATGTTAATACTGCCCAGAAAACAAGGCTCTATAAGAAAGCAAGCGAGCGTATGATTACTTTTAAGGGCTTAAAGGTAGCAATCTTAGGACTGGCATTTAAGCCGGGAACCGATGATTTGCGTGAAGCGCCATCCCTTGATAATGTGGAACTTTTACTTGAACAGGGCGCAGAGCTTATAGCATATGATCCCGTGGCAGCAGACAATTTCAAAAAACGTTATCCGGAAGGAAAATGCGGCAACGGTTCAATTACTTATGTAAACCAACCCGAAGCGACTTTAAAGGACGCAGATATATGCTTTATCTTTACCGAATGGAAGGAAATTAAAGCAATCAGTCCGGAAGAATACAAGAAAAATATGCGAATCCCTCTTGTGTATGACGGACGAAATATTTATGACAAAAAAGAAATGAAAGATGCAGGCGTGGAGTATTACAGTATCGGCCGCTAGCATTAATATAAATTTTGGAATGAGGGCATGGGTATGCGTAAAATATTAGTAACAGGCGGCGCCGGTTTCATCGGTTTTCATTTGTCAAAGCTGCTTTTGGAAAAAGGCGAGAATGTAATAGGAATTGATAATTTAAACGATTACTATGAGGTTTCGTTAAAGGAAGCCCGTTTAGAGATATTAAAGGCATATGAAACTTATGAATTCCGTAAGATTGACATTGCCGATAAGGCAGCTCTTGATGCTTTGTTTGAAGAAATCAAGCCGGAAATAGTGGTGAATCTTGCGGCTCAGGCAGGCGTGCGTTATTCCATTGAAAATCCCCAGGCTTACGTGGACAGTAATCTGACAGGGTTTTTCAATATTTTGGAAGCCTGCAGGCATAATCCTGTTAAGCATTTACTTTATGCTTCCTCAAGCTCGGTTTACGGTAATCAGCAGAAAACCCCTTTTTCCGTGGAAGATTCTGTAGATCATCCCATCAGTATGTATGCGGCTACCAAGAAAAGCAATGAGTTGATGGCTCATGCATATTGCCATTTATATCAGATTCCCTGTACGGGGCTTAGATTTTTTACTGTTTACGGACCATACGGCAGACCGGATATGGCATGCTTTTTATTTGCCAACAAGATATTTAAGGACCAGCCTATCCAGGTATTTAATGACGGCGATATGTACCGTGATTTTACCTATGTGGATGATATTGTAAAAGGTGTGGCAAATATGATAGATAACCCACCTAAAGAAAATGAAGCTGGGGACAGATATAAGGTTTACAATATTGGTAATAATAAGCCTGTAAAGCTTATGGATTTTATAGAAACATTAGAAAATGCATTGGGCAAAAAGGCAGAAAAAGTGTTTATGCCCATGCAGCCCGGGGATGTATACCAGACCTATGCGGATGTGACGGAGTTAATGGAGGACTTTGATTTTAAGCCTTCCACCTCCATAGAAGAGGGACTTGGCAAATTTGCCCGGTGGTATAAGGAATATTATAAGGTTTAAGATAATTGCGGTAAGGAAAGAGGACAGGAATGCAGGAGTTACAGTATCCCTTTAACAGTGAATACATTCTAAAAAAATCTAAATCCATAAAACGTTCACTCTTGGAACAGCAGGTCGTAAGAGTGCCTAAGAAGATTGCAGTTTTGGGTGGAAGCACTACCCATGATATTATACGTATTCTTGAATTGTTTCTTCTGGAATATGGTATCGAGACTTCTTTTTATGAATCTGAGTATGCACAGTACTGGCAGGATGCAATGTTTGAAAATAAAGAGCTTCTGGAGTTTTCGCCGGATTTGATTTATATTCACACCAGCAATAGGAATATTGCGTCGTATCCTTGTATGCAGGATGGTAAAGATGTGGTGGATGCTCTTGTAGAATCCCAGTATAAGCATTTTGAGGTGATGTGGGATAAATTAAATGAGACATATCATTGTCCCATAATTCAGAATAATTTTGAATTTCCTTTTTACAGACTTATGGGTAATCTGGATGCTGTGGATTATCATGGAAGGGTGAATTTTATAACATGTTTAAATCAAAAGTTTTATGAATATGCTACAGGGCATGAGAATTTTTATATAAATGATATTCAGTATGTGTCAGCGTGTTACGGTCTTGATGCATGGTCGGACCCTTTTTTCTGGCATATGTATAAGTATGCGTTGTGTCTTCCCGCGATACCCACATTAGCGTTTAATATAGCAAACATAATCAAATCTATTTACGGGAAAAATAAGAAAGCATTGGTGCTTGACCTTGATAATACATTATGGGGTGGCATTGTAGGCGATGACGGTGTGGAGAATCTCGAGATTGGTCAGGAAACCTCCATGGGACAGGTGTATACTGAATTCCAGCGTTATATAAAGGAGCATAAGGATATCGGAATTATGCTTAATGTTAATTCCAAAAATGAAGAAGAAAATGCCATGGCAGGTCTTAATCACCCTGACGGAGTATTAAAACCTGAGGATTTTATTCTTATTAAGGCGAATTGGAATCCTAAGAGTAAAAACATTGCAGACATTGCGGAGGAACTTAATATTTTACCGGAAAGTCTTGTGTTTGTGGATGATAATCCGGCTGAACGTGAAATTGTCCGCACACAGGTACCGGGTGTGGCTGTGCCTGAAGCAGATAAGCCTGAACATTATATTCAGGTGTTGGATAAATCGGGCTTCTTTGAAGTTACAAAATTGTCTGAGGATGATAAAAAACGTAATGAAATGTACAAAGCCAATATAGAGAGAAAACGGCAGGAGACAAGCTTTGGTGATTACGCAGAATACCTTAAATCCCTTGATATGGTGGGGACAATAAAAGCTTTTGAACCTGTGTATATGGCGCGTATTGCCCAGCTTACCAATAAAAGTAATCAGTTTAATTTAACTACCAAACGTTTTACACAGAGTGAAATAGAGCGCATTGCCGGAGATGATAATTATATTACTTTATACGGCAAACTTGAGGATAAATTTGGTGATAACGGCGTGGTTACTGTTGTAATCGGCCGCAAGGAATCAGAACTGCTTCATCTGGAATTGTGGCTTATGAGCTGTAGGGTTCTTAAGCGTGATATGGAATTTGCCATGATGGATGAAGTGGTGGCAAAATGTATTGAATGCGGAATTAAGACCATCAGAGGTTATTACTATCCTACCGCCAAGAATGCAATGGTTAAGAATTTCTATGAATTGCAGGGCTTTGATAAAATATCTGAGGACGAAACAGGGAATTCTATATGGGAGTATACAGTCCCTGATGAATACGAAAAGAAAAACAAGGTAATAAACATTAAATAAGATAAAGGAGAACAGGCAGAATATGAAAAAATTTTTCGTAAGGTTAGAAAAATTTTCAACAAAAACCGTAGAGATTATGGCTGTTCTCCTTTTTGCATGCATAACTGTAATGGGATTTATCCGGTCAGCCATTCTGGAGGACGGATATAGTATAAAAATCATCATACAGAAGGATTCGATTTTTTTAAACCTTGTGTTTTGCGTGGTTATGACGATAATAATCAAATTTGTCGCAGACTTTATTGAAAAAGATATGGATAAGCGGCGCAGGATATTGCTGGTTCTTACAATGGTATATGGTTTTTGCCTTGGTTTGGGGTGGGCGGCACTCAGTAAAAATTTTCCTACGGCTGATCAGGCAAGTGTATACTATGGCGCGAAGCATTTTGCGGCTGATTATTTTGCGGATATAGCAGAAAAAAACAGTTATTTTTCCTGCTATCCCCATCAGATGGGACTGGCTTTTTTCTATGAAATATTATTCCGAGTGTTTCGTACGGAGAGTTATCACCTTCTGCAGGCTGTAAATGCTTTATGTAATTGTCTTACAGTTTTGTCGTTGTATAAAATAACAACGATTCTTTTTGAGGAAAAAAAGATTAGTGTATATTTTCTTTTGCTTACAATTTTTTGTTTTCCGCTGTTTTGGTATACACCGTTTGTGTATGGAGAATTACCTTCCTTTGCCTTAAGTTTCTTTGGAATATGGATGTTACTTGAAACTTTGGGAACGGATAGGGGGAAAAGGCAAAGACTTATTTTTATGGCAGTAAGTCTTGTGTCCCTTACCATTGCAACGGCTGTTAGGAAAAATACACTGATTCTTGTAATTGCCATAGTTATTACCTTGTTGATTTATTTACTTAAAGAGAAAAAATATTTTTATCTGCTTTATGTTGTGTTGTTGGTGGTGCTTACCACACAGATTAATAATCTGGTAATTATCAGATACGAAAAATGTGCGGGAGTACGCATAAATGATGGTGTTCCGTCAATATCCCATGTGGTTATGGGGCTGCAGGAAAGTGAATATGCGCCGGCACCGGGTTGGTATAATGGATTTAATTTTGAAACATATGCCTATGATGCGGATTATAATCAGGAAATGGCTATTGAGATAAGCCGGGAAAAGATGGCGGAGCGTATAGGAGAATTTACAGATAATCCGGGATATGCCTTTAGATTTTTTAGTAATAAATTTATGGCAGAGTGGCTTAACTCCGGGTATGCGTGTATTTATTATACTGCCGGAAAATATTATGACAGATTGCCGATGGTGGAAAGTTTATTTTCGGGAACAGGTTTTCATGTGGCACAATTCTTTATGGATAAATATCAGACGATGATATTTGCCATGGCGTTACTATTTGTTCTTAAGCAGGGAAAGAATACATTTGGAATTTTAAGGCATATATTCCTGATAACCATAATCGGTGGTGCAATTTTTTATCTTGCATGGGAAGGGAACGGACGATATGTTCTGCCTTATTTTATAATGACAATTCCTTATGCGGCAGCCGGAATGGAAAGGCTGGAGCGCTTAATGGAAGTAATACCTGCTTTGAAAAATAAAGATTATGTTGTATAATAAATCATAATATTGAGTGTGGGAGATACCAATGAAAATAGTACTTCTTTCGGGGCGTTCCGGATGGCGTCTTTGGCCCTTGTCAAATGAGGCGCGTTCCAAACAGTTTCTACAGCTTTTACAAAATGATGATAATGAACGTGAATCGATGATTCAGCGTATGTACCGACAGATTGAAAGTGCGGGATTAAACAGCGAGGTTTATGTGGTTACAACAGCATCCCAGGCTGATGCAATCCGCAATCAGATTGGTACGGAGATCAAGATAATAGTGGAGCCTGAACGCAGACACACATTCCCTGCGATAGCTTTGGCAACCGCTTTTTTGGCATATAATGAAAATGCGTCCCATGATGAGACTGTTGTGGTACTTCCGGTAGATACTTTTGTGGATAATAAATATTTTGAACAGCTTGCATGTATTGATGAGGCGGTTTCCGGGAATGTGGCTGATATATTGCTTATGGGCATAAGCCCCACATATCCTTCGGCAAAGTATGGCTATATTTTACCCGGTACAGAACTGCCGGCTATTTCAAAGGGTACAGAGTGTCTGAAGGTTGAACAATATATAGAGAAGCCGACGGAAGAAGAAGCTGAGGAATATTTAAGCAGAGGTGCATTTTGGAATGCGGGTGTATTTGGATTTAAATTGGGCTTTTTGCTTGATTTGATTAAAAGTAATTATAAATGCAGCAGCTATGATGAGTTCTGTTATAACTATAATCTGATGCCACGCGTCAGCTTTGATTGTGAGATTCTTGAAAGACAGGCAGATATGGCAGTTCTTCCTTATACGGGCAAATGGAAGGATTTGGGTACATGGAATACTCTCACGGAGGAGATGTCTGAGGAGAATATCGGAATTGCAAGGCAGGGTGAAGAATGCGAGAATACCCACGTTATTAATGAATTATCAATTCCGGTATTGGTGCTTGGTGCAAAGAATATGGTGGTTGCGGCAAGTCCTGATGGTATACTTGTGTCAGATAAACATAAGAGTTCTTATATAAAGCCCTACGTGCAGGAGGTGGGGAATCGTCCTATGTACGAGGAGCGTCGTTGGGGAGAATATAAGGTACTTGATTATAATCAATATGATGACGGTAATAAATCACTGACCAAGCATTTGACTATACGTGCCGGAAAAGGTATCAGTTATCAGAAGCATAATCATCGTGATGAAATATGGACAATTGTAGATGGTGTGGGTGAACTGTTGATTGACGGTCATGTACGCAATGTAAGAAGAGGAGATGTGGCTTATATAGTAAAGGGTCAGCTTCATGCCATGCGTGCAATTACGGATTTGCAGTTTATTGAGGTTCAGATTGGTGCTGAACTTGCGGAAGAAGACATAGAACGTTTTGAATGGGATTGGTAATGAAGAAAATAAGTAAGCTCTGTGATAACTTTACATGGTGCTTGTTAGCAGGACTGTGTCTGGTGGGAATTTCTGTCCTGCTTTTTTGTCTGCTTGGAAAAGACAGCGTAGTAGTATATCATGACCAGTTGGATGGAGAGGTATTATGCTACATTTATCAGGCAAAATACTTATTTGAAGACAGTACTATTCCTGAACTGATGAATGGTATAGGAAAGAATGCAATGACTGCTCCGGCGCCATTGTTTATTGTTTTTTATAAATTGTTTGAACCTTTTCCTGCGTTTGTTGTAAGTCAGTATTTTTCCATGATTACAGCTTTTGTGGGAATGTATTTATTACTTAATAAATGGGGGGCAAAGCCTGTTGTGGCAGCACTTACCGGTGTGTTGTTTGCGTATTTACCCCTGCTTCCGGTATATGGTTTGTCCATGTATGGGATTCCTCTTGTTATCTGGGCTTTTATTGAATTGCCGGATGTTAAAAAAGTTGCGGGATGTATGCCTTATTATGGATGCATAGTCCTGTTTGCACTTTCCTCATCGCTTATATTATCGGGATTTGCGGTGTGTGCGGTTGTTATAGTCATGGGACTTGTTTGTAAAAGAAAACGGAGTAACGGATATTACATCGTTGGAGCATGTATTTTAATCGGCACATATATATTGTGCAACATAAAGCTGTTCGGTCAGGTTTTGGGATTTACCGAAAGCTATGTGACTCATAAAGAGGAGTTTACAATTGCTGCGTTACCTTTTGTTAATACTGCGTGGAATACCTTCATTAACGGTGGTCAGCATGCACTTAGTTATCAGAAGTGGATTGTTTTATTGGCGTTTTTAATTGTTGCGGCGGGGCTTTTAAAAAAGGAATGGCGCAATAATTGTTGGAAAATAATATGTATATTGTTTATAATGGCAGGCGTGATAGCTGTATTATGCGGAATTTATAGCTGTGGTCCCATTGTTAATTTGAGACGGAATATCGGTGGCGTGGCGGTGTGGTTACAGCTTGACAGAATTTACTGGCTATATCCTGCCTTGTGGTATGCCTGTTTGGGGATATGTATTCAGTGGCTATCGGGCATTGGTAAACGGTTGTTTGTATGTATTGGTGCCGGTGTATATATTGTGACGGCATGTATGGTGCTGCTTGCGGGAAACTGGAAGGATAATGTCAAATATCTCGCCGGTGCAGACAACGGTTTAATAAGCTGGAACGATTTTTATGCAGAAGATGTTTTTTTGCAGGTGGAAAAATATATATATGAAAATTTCGGGCAGTCTAAGGATGAATACCGGGTTGTCAGTCTTGGGATTTACCCGGCTGCGGCACTTTACAACGGATTTTATTGTTTAGATGGATATTCTAATAATTATCCGTTAGAATATAAGCATAAGTTTAGAAGGATTATAGAGCCGGAACTTCAAAAAAGTGACTATTTGACGGAGTATTTCGATGAATGGGGTAACAGATGTTTTCTGTTTGCGTCGCAGATACCGGCGTATTATACTGTAGAAAAGGGCGGTTTTTACTTCTCGGATTTCGAGATGAATACGGATGCATTTGAAGAGATGGGTGGAAACTATGTTTTATCTGCTGCTTATATAGACAATGCGGAAAAGACAGGCTTAAAATTACTAAGGGAAGAACCTTTTGAAACAGTGGACAGTTATTATAAAATTTATCTTTATGGACTCAACCGGTAAATTAAATGAGGAAAGTAATGGATATTAGGTATAAAAGTAAATGGCTTTTAATACTGCAGGCATTTTTGATAAGCTTTGCCTGTACGGTACAATTTCATATGCCTCTTAAAGCGGCTGATTATGAAGAAGGAATTGATTATATTCTTGCCCAGGCAGCAGAACTGTTTGGAGAATATAATTTTATTTCTGTGCTTGCATTTCTGGCTGCATTTATGTTTGTTAAGTTTGTGAGCAATAAGGAAATTGCAGCAAAACAGCCCTCATGGCTGCTTTCTTTATTTTTTTCTTTCTGTCTTTTTGTAGGTAGAAGTTACGAGGAAACCAATAGCTGGGGTTATTGTTTTGGCAGTGTTGTTAATTTTGTGAAATTCTCTGTTGCAATGGCAGGAATGGCAGTTTTATTAAAAAAGTCAATCGGTTTTTTGCTGTGGGGGTACGAAAAATTATCGGCAGGCGGTTTTGAATGTGCATTTGGCAGATGGTTATTTAATAATAAGACTTTTATAAAGGTCTTTCTGATTCTGATTGGACTATGGGCACCGATAATTATAATCAGTTATCCGGGAAATTTGTGCTATGATGTTATCGGACAAATAGAGCAGGTTGTGGGCATATCGGAATATTCCTCCCACCATCCTCTTCTTCATACCCTTCTGTCAGGGGGGCTTGTGGAATTGGGCTTTAGGATTACCGGAAGTTATGATTATGGTTTGTTTATGTATATATGGGTTCAGGCGATTATGCTTGCATCAGCACTTGCCGGAACAATCTGGTGGCTTAACAGACAGGAATTTACAAGAGGAAAAATATCGCAGCCCATATTGCTTATGATTCTTTCGGTGTACGTTTTGTCACCTATGTATTCCAATATGGTATCTACCGCTATTAAGGATATTCCCTTTATGGCGGCTCTTATCTGGTATGTGGTTCTTTTGGCAGAAATTTTATTTAATAGGGAATCCTTAAGAAAAAGAGGCTTTGCGGCAGTTTTTGTAATTGTGGCGGTGCTTATGAGTCTGCTTCGAAATAACGGATTTTATGTGCTTGTTCTTACGGGTATTGTATTGGTTATCGTGTGGTGGAAACAGGCTGATAGAAAACAGAGACTAAGAAATATAGTATTACTTCTTATTCTTCCGGTAGCTTTGAGCAAGGTTATCAGCGGAGGTTTGATTGTTGTACTGGATGCAAATCAGGGAAAAGCGGCAGAAATGTTCTCGCTGCCCTTTCAGCAGACTGCAAGGTATTTGCAGTTATATCGTGATGAACTGGGTGAGAATGAAAAACGTGCAATTGAAGGAGTGCTTGGTGATGTAAATGAGGTTGCGGCCAGCTATGATCCTGATATTGCAGATCCTGTAAAACGTCATTATTATTATCAGGATGAGGTTACGGGAGGAGAATTGGTACAGTATTTCCTTGCGTGGGGAAAGGGATTGTTTAAACACCCGTCAGTGTATTTTGAGGCTTTTTTTGCTCATGTTTACGGATGGTTTGATCCTGAGGTGAGTAATGCACCCCGCTATGAAGCTGAATATGATTTGTTCTCAAAACGGGGACTTTTTAATAATGCAGACAAGGTGTTAGTGTTTGTGTACAGACTTGCAGACCGTGTTACACCCCTGGGGCTTTTGCAGAATGTGGGGGCATATACATGGGCGATGCTCATTTTATGGGGATATATGATGAAAAATAACAGAAGGGCTTTGGTACTTATGGCGCCTCTTATGGTGAGTTTACTTATTTGTATTGCCTCACCCTGTTTTTATCTGCATCCACGTTATGCATATCCCTATATGTTTACTGTTCCATTCCTGTATGGTTTGGCGGAAAGGAGCCGGGAATGAAATCAGCGTTTACAAAAGAAGATACATTAGTGGTAAAGGGTCTGGCTGTTTTAAGTCTGCTTTTTTATCATTTGTTTGAACATTATGAAAGAGTAACAGGTTTAAATGTGGATTACAGACCGTTGTCACTTGATACATTCCTTTTGATAAGCGGGTTTGGTAATATTTGCGTGGCTATTTTTGCTTTTTTAAGTGCGTATGGAATTACAAGAGGCATTATGAAGCATGAGGAACAAAGGTGCTGGGAATTTGATTGGCAGGCTGTTTATAAAAATGCCTGTGGCAGGTATATTAAGCTTACCGCTAATTTTGTTGCCATGTTTGCAAGTGTAAATCTTCTTTGGTTTTCAAAATTTGATTATGCGGGACTTTACGGAAAAGGCTGGCAGGGAGCGTTATATGGTCTTATTGATACACTGGGACTTGCCGGTATGTTTAAAACACCCACAATTAACGATACCTGGTGGTATATGGAGCTTGCAGTGCTTATTATATTTGTAGTACCATTTATATATTTTGTTGCAAAAAAGATGGGAATTTATACCATACTGTTAGCAGTGCTTCTTCCTGTGGCGGTGGAGCTTACTTTTGATATTAAGCGCTACTATTTTGTAATTGTTTTTGGCGTGGTTGCAGCAGCCGGAAACTGGTTTGAGAAGCTTTTTGCCATTAAAATAAAATATGTATGGCAGATTGTTATCGGCGTGGCTGTTGTGGCATTTATGATGGTGTTTAGGCAGAATTATGTTGTGTATACGGAGTTTGCATATCTTGTGGATGCCTTTGCGGCATTTGCAATTGCGTGGTTTGCTGCCATTACACTTGGAAAAATCCCGGGTATAAAGCAGATATTTATGTTGCTTGGTAAACACTCAATGAATATTTATTTCGTGCATACCTTCTTTTATATGGCAATATATCAGGAGTTTATATATTCCTTTAAGTATGCCGGGATTATATTTTTGGTACTGACGGTGGTGAGTCTTATATATTCCATGGTTCTGGAACTATTAAAAAAAGTACTGGGCTTTAACAAGGCAATGAAATTTGTAGCCAGAAAAATCGGGGAGGCATAATATGTTTGCTTATATATCAGGAGCCTTAATGCTGTTTGCATGGCTTGTAGTGTTACCCGTTATGTGGGGACTTCCCTTTGGCGGATTAGGCCGGGAACGGGAGAAAAAGTTCGGAACGGCAATCGTGTGTGGTTATATAGAGCTTTGGGCATTGTTTCAGTTAATCGCTGTTACGGTTATTTTGACAACGGAACGTTTTGACCATGTGGTTATTAGTTATTCAGTGCTGTCCGTTGCCGGAGCTGTCCTTGCATTGGGATGGTTTTTCTACCGTGCTAAAACCCACAAAATTGAAAAACCTGTGCGGGAAGCAAGATGTTTTCCATGGAAGCTTGATAATAAAAATATGCGTTCTGAAAAATGTCTGGAATTTGCGGTATGGTGTATTTTTTTTGCAATTGTAATTTTTCAGCTTGTGATGAGTGTTTGTCTGGCTTTTGCAGATGGAGACGATGCATATTATATACCTATTTCTGCCATAACGGAGGTTAGCGGCAGTATGTATCATGTTATTCCCTATACGGGAGAGACTACGCCTCTTGATATAAGACACGGACTGGCTCCTTTTCCCATATGGATTGCATTCCTTAGCAGAATAAGCGGTATACATGCAACAATACTTGCCCAAAGTGTTTTGGGCGGCGTACTGATAATTATTTGCTATTTATTATATTTCCGTATTGCCGGGTTATTATTTGCAGATAATAAAGAAGGAATACCTTATTTTATGATTCTCGTGGCGTTTCTTCAGATATTTGGTAATTATTCCTTCTATACGGCGGAAACTTTTTTGATTACAAGGACCAGTCAGGGTAAGGCGGTACTGGCCAATATAATCTTACCGTTTATTTTCTGGTGTCTGCTGCAGATGAGCCGGGAATTTCGTATGGATGAGAATCTGGCAAAGCAGCACAAAAAGCCTGATGGGGAATCAGAGAAAAGAAAGCTACTTTTGTGTGTATTGATTGTGCTTGCATCTGTGGCATCCTGGTTATGCAGCAGTCTGGGGACATTTTTGTGTGCTGCCCTTATAGGTATAAGCGGCATTATAATAGCGGTTGCATACAAAAATGTTAAGGCGTTTTTATATGCAGTGGCGTGTGCGCTGCCCTCAGGATTTTTTGCAGTGTTCTATTTGGTGATGCAGTGGGCTAACACAAATGTATAAGCGTTGTTATACAGGAAGGAATAAAAATGACATTAGGAGAAATTTGTCAGGAGATTTTGTTAATATATCGTGAATATGTTGGAACCGGAATGGTGGCGGCGCTCTTTTTGATTTCTGTGTGCTATCTGCTTTTCGCGGAGAAGGAACCGTCCAAAAAACTTATTATGGCGGTGTTACCTCTTGCTGTTATTCTGCTGTTTGCCTGCCCTTTGTTTGCGTGGGTGGTTTACAGATTTCTTGATTCGGAAATTTATTACCGTTTTTTGTGGTTACTTCCTGTGAGTATGGTGATTGCGTATGCAGGTGTAAAGCTTATACTTAGTGTTCAGGGAACAAAAAGGATTATTACACTTTTGGCGGTGTGTGCGGTAATAATTATCAGCGGTGATTATGTATATGATAACCCGTATATGTCCCCTGCGCAAAATGCTTATCATGTGCCGGATACGGTAGTGGCAATCTGTGATGAGATACAGGTGGAAGGAAGAGAAGTGCGTGGAGTTTTTCCGGCGGAAATGCTTCAATACGTAAGGCAGTATACCCCCTTTGTGTGTCTGGCTTACGGGCGAGAAATGCTTGTTGATAAGTGGAATTTTACAAATGCGGTTTTTGATGATTATGAGTTAGGGTGGCCGGAAGGCATCGTGTATGCAGAAAAGCTATCAGAAACATGCAGAAAGTATGATGTACACTATATTATCTGGCCGGAGGCGCGTTTTATGGAGGGCGATTTGGAGGATAACGGCTTTGCCCTTAAAAACACTATAGACGGATATAAAATTTATGTGGACGAAGAAGCATATTTAGGCTTGTGATAAAGGAGGATATCATGAAAAAATTTAACTTTCATTACATTATTCTGGGAGCGGTGGGGCTTATAATTATATTTGCCATTATAAGACTCGTAATCTGGAATATAGGAACAAAGGATAATACGGAGATAACACAGGATTCAGAGTATGATATTGAGTCTATGGACTATATTCTGCCTCTTAATCCCAAGTATCTTGAGGGCAGGGAGGATGATGGTGTTACCACAGTTGTCTGTCTTGGAAACGCCCCCTTTGCCGATGCAAAAAATGCAGATGATAATCTTGCTGTATTAATTGAAAAAGAGTTGGGAGAGAATGCAAAGGTTTACAACTGTTCCGTGGCAGACAGTTATATGACTGCACTAAATCCCACATTTGTCAGAGAATACCCTATGGATGCATTTAGTTTCTATTGGCTGTCAACGGTTATTGCCGTTGATAATGATGTGCTTATTGATTCGGCATTTGAGTCCATGGGCGAGGTACCCGAAGAATTGAAGGAAAGTATGGATTTGCTTAGGAGCATTGACTTTGAGACGGTGGATGTGCTTGCAGTAATGTATGACGGAAACGATTATCTTTCCGGACGTATAACAATCAACACAGATAATCCTACGGATATTCAGTGCTTTACCGGATCACTTACCGCGGGAATACAGCTGATACAGGAAATTTATCCCCATATACGTATTATGGTAATGAGTCCCACTTATGCGTATGTGGTTGATGAAAACGGTGAATATCAAAGCTCTGATATTGTGGATTTTGGGATGGGTTCATTGGCAACATATGCTATCTTAGAGTCCAATGCATGCTACGAAAATTCTGTATCATATATTGATAATTTGTATGCCAGTGTTAATGCTGATAATGCAAAAGAATATTTAGAAGATAATATTCATCTTAATACCAAGGGAAGAGAACTTATTGCAAAAAGGTTTGTGGAGTGCTTTAACCTGTATAAGGGTGTTGCAGCGGAAAACTAATAGTAAATGTGTAAGGCTGATAACCTGCAAAAGGTTGTAAGGAATAAGTTTATAGTATAAAATAGCGATAGGGTTTTATCCTATCGCTTTTTATGCTTTTGATAGTGGCAATGCCGGTTTTATTTGTGCTATATGAAAAATACCGCTATGCCCTTATACCGGTGGGATTGCTTTTTCCGGTGGTTATTTTTAACGGTAATGTATATTTTGCTTCCCTGCTTTCAATTATAATCTTGGGAGTTGCCTTTGCGTACGAGGATTGGTTTGAACAACTTGAACGGCAAATGGTAAAAAGATTGATGCATTTTAGACTAGGTTTAAATGAAAAACAGCGGTAAGAATCCGGAAGGTATTCTTATCGCTGTCTGTTTTTGTAAAGATTAAATAGTTGTGGTAGAAACATTGTCATCATTAAGAGTAGTCTGTGTTGCAAGCTGTAACTGCTGTGCCTTATACCACTTGCTGTACTTATACATGCGATATGTGGTGCTAAGTTCCTTGAGTTTAAAATCATCCTTGCAGAGTTCTTTAAACATTTCACGTTCGGAAAGGTCCATGTCCACATAGGTCATGTAAGGAATGCGCAATTCTGTTAAAGAATCAGAGCACTTGGGACAGTTCATCTTATGTCCGTTTAACATATGTATGTGATGACAATGTTTACAGTAATGCATGTACATCATATTGATATTCCCCTTTTCTAAAATACAATTACTTGTAAACTTGTATGTTTATTTTGTCATTTGTCGCGTCAAAAGTCAACAATTTTTTGAAGAAAATAGTAAATAAGTTATCGACAAAAAATGTAAATGTATGGAATTGTCGTATGAGTGTTGAAGAATAAACAAAGAGATGATATAATGTTACAGAATTGTTACGAGATTTCAATGAAAGGTTGTTATAAATGAAGAATTTTTTTAAGAAAGATAAAAGCAATTATGAACATGAATGGGATGACTTAGAGAATTCCGGGGAGTATGCGGAAGCGGAAGAATACACCGGAGAAGAGGAGTACTACGAGGCAGAGGAATATGCCGGAGAAGAGGAGTACTACGAGGCAGAAGAATACACCGGAGAAGAGGAGTACTACGAGGCAGAAGAATATGCCGGGGAAGAGGAGTACTACGAGGCAGAGGAAGATGCTGTTGAGGAAGAGTACTACGAAGATGAAGAGTATTATGAGGAAGAAGAATACTATGAGGCTGCTGAAGATTTTTATGCCGAAAACGAAGCAGACGAAGAAGATGACGAATTCGTAGGGGGCGGATTGTTTGAAAAGATCCGTTATTTCTTTTCTGAAATGGATATGGTTGATAAGGTTGTTGCCGGTACCGGAATAGCAGTATTGCTTCTTGCCCTTATAACAGGATTTGTTTTTGTGGGAAACCGTGTGGTTGCAAAGCAGGTTAATTCCTTTGATACGGTGGGTAATCAGCTCGCGGGCATTTCTGTAATCGGTGGTCAGGGACTTACTGCAGTTGCAGATGCACAGATAGCAAGACAGGAGGCGGCAGAAGCTCTTGCAGAGAAGGAGAAAGAGGACGAAGAAACCCGTTATGATGAGCAGGAGTATGACAACGAAGTTACGGTTGCGCTCAATATGACATCTATTAAGAAGGACTTGAAAATTAAGTTCGTAAATAAGAAAACGGGTAAGTTAATCCCCAACGTTCCTTTTGAAGTGGAGGTAACCAATCCAAAGGGAAAGGTATATACATGGACGGATGATGACAAGGACGGAATTATTTATAAGTCTGACATTGCTCATGGTGAATACAATATTGCCCTGCTTAAACTGGCAGGATATGAAAAGTATAAATTCTCAACCTCATCCCAGCCTTTTGAGGTTAAGGAAAATATTGATTACGAGAAGGTTAATGTAGATGATGAGATTAAAACTGAGGCCGAGATAGATGCCTCCAAGGAGGATACCGCCCAGAATGATGTGGAGCAGGAATCCAGCCTCAAGGACACGGTAGAGTGGGTTGAAAGTGCCAAAATTCCAATTGGCGAGAGCTATGTTGAGGTTGCGAAAACAACTATCGATGAACCTAAACTGGCGCGTTTTGATAATTTTGTTAAGTTAATGGGTGTTAATGGAGAAACTGTTACCATAACAGGAGCCAGTACAGTGGCTGCTACAGGCACAATTCCCCTTAATGCCACAGCAACCGGATTTAAAGGAGATGTTACTTATACCTGGGCTGTCAGCGGTGCAGGGGCAACTATAGAAGGAAGCGGCAACAGTGTTACGTTAAAAGCTAACAACACCGAGACTACAGCTCAGACAGCTACAGTAAGTGTAACTGCAACTTCCACATATACCGAAACCGTTAGCGGTGATGATATTACAACCACTTATTCCGATACGGCAACAATGACTGTGACAGTAGAAGCGGCAGCACAGACACCGGACCCTGTTACGGAAATCACTCTTTCGAAGAGTTCCTTAGAACTTCAGGTGGGCGAAACTCATACCCTTACTGCAAAGGCGGGTGATGTAACTTCAGGTTTTACATGGAAATCTTCTGATGAAAATGTTGTTAAAGTTGAATCAAACGGTACCGTGAAAGCCTTAAAGGAAGGAAATGCCACGGTTGAAGTATCATATACGTTAGAAGACCAGACTGTGGTGAAAGCCCAGTGTAAAGTAAAGGTTGTTAAAGAAACCCTTGTGGAAATTGCAATAAAACTGGACAAAACAAGTGAGGAAATCCAGGCAGGAAAAACCCTTGAGCTTGTTCCCACAATTACAGGTAACCCTACTGTGGAAAGTAAGCTTGTGTGGAGTACTTCTGATAAATCAATAGCTACTGTTAAAGGTGATACGAAAAAAGCAACCGTTTCACTTTTGAAGGTGGGAAAAGTTAAAATCACAGCCACATATACGGAAGGAGAAAAAAGTGTTGAGGCGTCGTGTGAAATAAATGTTGTGGCAAATCCTGCCCTTGATAATGCTACCGCCCTTAAGGATAAGAACGGTAAACAGATTTATGTGGAAAATGCAAACGGCCAGTATGTTGCGGCAACTTATGCGGATTATTTCAAAGAAAATCAGAAATTTTATTTAAAACAACAGAATTACAAATACACCGGATGGCAGACCATTGACGGCAAAGTATATTATTTTGATGCCAACGGAAATAAGGTAACAGGTGCCCAGGTAATTCAGGGAGCACAGTACAATTTTGACAGTAATGGTGTGTTACTCAGCAGTAACGGAGTTCTTGGAATCGACGTCTCAAAATGGAACGGCTCCATTGACTGGGAAGCAGTTAAGAACTCAGGTGTATCATACGTCATTATCAGATGCGGATACCGTGGCTCCTCTGCGGGTGCATTGATTGAGGATCCTAAGTACCGCACCAATATCCAGGGTGCAACTGCTGCAGGCCTTAAGGTTGGTGTGTATTTCTTCACACAGGCAATTAACGAGATTGAAGCGGTTGAAGAGGCTTCAATGGTGTTGTCACTGGTTAAGGGCTATAATATTTCATATCCTATTTTCCTTGACGTTGAATCCAGCGGCGGACGTGCCGACGGAATTGACAGAGCTACCAGAACTGCAGTATGTAAGGCGTTCTGCCAGACCATTAAAAACTCAGGCTATGCGGCAGGTGTTTACGCTAACAAGACATGGTTTGAAAGTTATATTGATACAAGCCAGCTTGGTGCATATAGAATCTGGCTTGCACAGTATGCGGCTAAACCTACCTACGGGGGACGCTATGATATCTGGCAGTATTCCTCCAAAGGAAAGGTCAGTGGAATCAGCGGCAACGTGGATATGAACTTAAGCTATATGGGATACTAATTTTGAATAGGTGAAATGTCAGAAAGGTGCAGCTTCATGGGATGGGGCTGCACTGTTTTTGTTTATAGAAGAACTAATGTATTTACATATCAATTTTTCATTGCAGGAAATCTATTTCCCGTCGTAAAGAATCCCAATGTTTTAGAAACTTTAATATATTAAAAGGAGGAATTGCCTTTGGGTAAAAGAGACATTCATGTTTCGGATTTTTTTGAGGATAACCGGCTTTTTAGTGACCTTGTAAATGGATTTCTTTTTGAAGGTAAACAAGTGATTTTACCGGAAAATTTAAAGGAAGCTGATTGTGAATTAAAGGATACGGATACTCGAAGCGGGAAGAAAACGAATCGTGACAACGTAAAAAAGCATTTTGAAGATACACTGTTTTGTATTTATGTACTGGAGCACCAGCAACATGTGGACTATCACATGGTAATTAGAAACATGCTCACAGAGTCAATGGAATACCACCGCCAATGGAAGCAAATGCAAAAATTACATAAGGAAGCAGGAGACCTTAAGCCCGGTGATGAATTTATATCGGGGATGAAACAGGAGGATTACCATATTCATGTGTTTGATTATCATGACTATGATAATTTTGACATGTTTCACACAGAACTTAATCAGGTGTTTTCGTTTCTAAAACGTTCGTTTGACAAAAATACGTTAACTGATTTAATTGCAAAACGTAAAGAAGAGTACTATAATATAAGTGATGAAGCGTTTGGACTTATAACAACACTTACCAACTCGAAAAAGTTGTTGGAACTTGAAAAATATCGGAATGAAGAAAGGGGAGGTAATGATATGTGCAAAGCATTGGAACAGATAAGACTGGAAGGAATCAGTCAGGGAATTGCTCTGGGGGCGAGAGATACAATGAAGTCTCTTATAGAGAAAAAACTTGCAAGAGGTAAGTCTGTGACGCAAATCGCAGAGGACTTGGAAGAAGATGTTAGTGTGATAGAGGAATTTTTAGGTGTTTGTTAAAATATTTGAATTCCGACGCATATTTGATGCAAGTTAAAAATAGAATTGTGTTTATGGCAATTATTGTTTATAATATAAAGGAATATGTCCGTTTGATTGGACATGGAAAAACGGAGGAAGTAACTCATGAGAACTTACTTAGTAACAGGTGGTGCCGGATTTATCGGTTCTAACTATATTCATTACATGTTTAACAAATATGACAACGAGATTCGCATCATTAATGTAGATGCCTTAACCTATGCGGGAAATCTTGAAAATTTGAAGGATTTGGAATCTCGTGATAATTATACATTTGTAAAAGCTGATATATGCGATAAGGATGCAATTGCAAAGATTTTTGCGGAAAATGATATTGACCGCGTTGTGCATTTCGCAGCAGAGAGTCATGTGGACCGCAGTATCCGTAACCCTGAGGTTTTCGTACAGACCAATGTGCTTGGAACCGCGGTTATGCTTAACTGCGCCAAGGCAGCGTGGGAACAGGAAGACGGAACCTTTAAAGAGGGTAAGAAATTCTTACATGTGTCAACTGATGAAGTATATGGTTCCCTGGAGGAGGATGGAGAATATTTCTATGAGACAACTCCTTACGATCCTCACAGTCCTTATTCTGCAAGTAAAGCAAGCTCGGACATGCTTGTAAAGGCATATATGGACACTTATAAGTTTCCTGCAAATATTACAAACTGCTCCAATAATTACGGACCTTATCAGTTCCCGGAGAAATTAATTCCGCTTATTATTAATAATGCTCTTCAGGGCAAGAAGCTTCCTGTTTACGGCGATGGTAAGAATGTGCGTGACTGGCTCTATGTTATGGACCATGCCAAAGCAATTGATATGGTGCAGGAGAAGGGTCGCTTATTTGAGACCTACAACGTAGGCGGACACAATGAGAAACAGAATATAGAGATTATTAATATTATTATCGAGACTTTACAGGAGATGCTTGATGACTCCGACCCAAGAAAAGCATTGGTGTCAAAGGATCTGATTACTTATGTAGAGGATCGTAAAGGTCATGACAGACGTTATGCAATTGCTCCGGATAAGATTAAAGCAGAAATCGGTTGGGAACCGGAGACCATGTTCAAAGAAGGCATCAAGTTGACTATCCAGTGGTATTTTGAACATGAAGACTGGATGAAAAACGTAACCAGCGGTGATTATCAGAAATATTATGAAGATATGTACAACGTTAAATAATTCTAAAGCAGAAAGGATGTACCCATGAAAGGTATTATTTTAGCAGGTGGCTCAGGTACAAGGCTGTATCCCCTTACAAAAGCAATTTCAAAGCAGATTATGCCGGTTTATGATAAGCCGATGATTTATTACCCTCTTTCAACATTGATGTTAGCGGGAATCAGAGAGATACTTATTATCTCAACTCCAAGGGATTTGCCTGTGTTTAAGGATCTTTTCGGCACCGGAGAACAGCTTGGACTTCGTATGGAATATGCCGTTCAGGAGACACCCAGAGGTCTTGCCGATGCGTTTATTATCGGCGAGGAATTTATTGGTAATGACAGTGTTGCCCTTGTGCTTGGCGATAATATTTTCTATGGTCAGAGCTTTTCCAAACTGCTTAGGGAAGTAGCGTCAAGGGAAAAAGGAGCAACTATTTTCGGATATTATGTACGTGACCCCAGAGAATACGGCGTGGTTGAATTTGATGAGAACGGTAAGGCTTTATCCATTGAAGAAAAGCCTGAAAATCCCAAGAGTAATTATGCTGTGCCGGGACTTTATTTCTATGATAATGAAGTGGTTGAGATTGCAAAGAATGTTAAGCCCTCAGCCCGCGGTGAAATAGAGATAACAAGTATCAATAATGAGTATCTGCGTCGTGGCACACTTCAGGTTGAAACCATGGGACGAGGTTTTGCATGGCTTGATACGGGTAATCACGATTCCCTTCTTGATGCGGCTAATTTTGTGTCTGCTTTCCAGAAAAGACAGGGATTATATATTTCATGTATTGAAGAGATTGCTTATAAACGTGGCTTTATTACAAAGGAGCAGCTGCTTGCACTTGCAGAGCCCCTTATGAAGACCGATTACGGTAAATATCTGGTAGAGGTTGCAAATGGACTCTAGGTTAAAGGGATTAACGATTTCCTGCATGTTTTTCCTTATTGTTCTGGTGCTTTTGTTTGTGGTGTATGTGAACAGGTCACAATTGCCCGGGAAGAATAAAGATACCAGCCCTGTAAGTCAGGAGTATGTGACAGAGGAAAATACTAAGGAAACCTTTGAAGGTAAACAACTGGGTAATAATTTAAAGGCCTTTTTGGAGGATGAAGAATTCTTCGATAAGGAAAAGACCAAGTATGAGGAGTATCTTGAACAGCGCAACACGTTGTCAATGATACTTACTTCTATCGAGAAGGATTTGCGCATTAAGGTGGTAAATATTGACGGTAATATTGTAACCGGATACCCTTTTGTGGTTGATGTTGAGGATAAAGGTGAGTATACGGATGAGGATGAAGACGGAATTATTTATGTGCCCTATCTTAAGGCCGGAGATTATACTGTTACCCTGAAGGAAGCAGAAGGATATATTGTACCTGACAATGGTGCAAGGGTTAATGTTAAGAATCAGGTAGAATACGTGGCGATAGATGATATTTCCATGCTTATTAAAACTGAGGATGAAATAGACCCTAAAGTCGATGATACTGGCAAGACCGATGCCATAAAAGATGCGGATAGCACTGAGATAAAAAGGCTGCAGTCTTCTCTTGAAAATGCCACACCCGGAATTGATGTTTCAAAGTGGAATAAAGAAATTGACTGGGAAAAGGTAAAAGAAGCAGGGGTAGAGTTTGCTATTATACGTTGCGGATATCGAGGTTCATCTACGGGAAGTCTGGTTATAGATCCTTATTTTGAGAAAAATATAAAAGGTGCCCAGGCGGCAGGTGTTGATGTTGGTGTGTATTTCTTTACACAGGCGGTAAATGACGTGGAGGCTGTGGAAGAAGCCAGTATGGTTTTAAGCCTTATTAAGAATTATAACATAACATATCCGGTGTTTATTGATACTGAAGGCGCAGGCGGTAACGGCAGGGCGGATAACCTGAATGTGGAGAAACGTACTCTGGTGTGTAAGGCCTTTTGCGATACCATTGAAAGTGGCGGTTATACTGCCGGTGTATATGCAAGTAAAAACTGGTATAACAATCGTCTGACGGTGGAGAATTTGGAAAATTATATTATCTGGCTGGCAGAGTATAGGGAAGCGCCTACATATGAAGGATATTATGATATGTGGCAGTACACTTCCAAGGGTCAGATTGACGGAATTGAGGGTAATGTGGACCTTAATGTAAGTTATTTGAATATATACGCAGATTAAAAGGATGGAGAGTAATTATGGGCAAAATAAATGTTGAAACATGTGAAATTGAAGGACTTAAAGTGCTTACCCCCACAGTATTCGGGGATGCCCGCGGATACTTCATGGAAACCTATAATTATAATGATTTTAAAGCAGCAGGCGTTGATGTGGAATTTGTTCAGGACAATCAGTCTGCTTCAAAACAGGGTGTGCTTAGAGGTTTACATTTCCAGAAAAATTTCCCTCAGGACAAGCTTGTGCGTGTAATTAAAGGTGAAGTGTTTGATGTGGCGGTGGATTTAAGAGAGGGCTCCAAGACTTTCGGAAAGTGGTTTGGAGTTGTGTTAAGTGAAGAAAATAAGAAACAGTTTTTTATACCGAAGGGGTTCGCACATGGTTTTCTGGTGCTTTCAGAATATGCGGAATTCTGTTATAAATGCTCTGATTTCTATCATCCGGAGGATGAGGGCGGTCTTAAATATGACGACCCTGACATCGGGGTAGAGTGGCCTATACCCGAAGGAATGGAACTTACTCTTTCGGAAAAGGATACCAAATGGAGCGGTATTAAGGAGTTTAAAAGATGAATTTAAAAGGAATTCATAAGCCGGCAGTGGAGCTGTTCCAAAACCGCCGGCTTATTTGGAAACTGGCAAAAAACGACTTTAAAAAGCGTTATGCAGGTTCATATCTGGGCGCAGTCTGGGCAATGATTCAACCGGTGGTTACGGTGTTAATGTATTGGTTTGTTTTTGACCATCTGGGGTTCATGCGGGGAGGAATGACCGACGTGCCATATGTGCTGTTTCTGACAGCAGGTCTTGTACCCTGGTTCTTTTTTACGGAGTCTCTTACAAACGGAACCATGGCTCTTTTGGAGTACAATTATCTTGTGAAAAAGGTAGTTTTCAAAATCGATATTTTACCCATTATAAAAATTATAGCAGCAACCTTTATTCATGCTTTTTTTGTGCTGGTGCTGATGATTATTGCATGTGTGTACGGGTATTATCCGTCCCTTTATACGATCCAGATTTTCTATTACAGCATTTGTATGTTTGTGTTTGTGCTGGCTCTTTGTTATACGACCTGTGCGGTAGTGATTTTTTTCAGGGATTTGTCCCAGATTATTAATATTGCACTGCAGATAGGTATGTGGGCTACGCCTATTTTATGGAATATTTCGAGTATAGACGGAACCTGGCAGAAAATATTTAAGCTGAACCCCCTTGTTTATGTGGTGAACGGTTACCGCAGTGCTATTTATGAAAAGCAGTGGTTCTGGCAGGATTTTTCGGGGACGGCTTATTTTTGGATTGTGACGTTATTGTTCTTACTGATTGGAACAATGATTTTTAAACGTCTGAAACCTCATTTTGCAGATGTAATGTAAAGGATTTTGTTATGGATAAGAAAGATGTAGCTATTCAGGTCAAGGACCTTGTAAAAGTGTATAAGCTGTATGACAAACCCTCGGACCGCTTAAAAGAGGCGTTTGGTCTTGCAAAGCATAAACATAAGGACCATTATGCCTTAAACGGAATTGATATGACCATCAGACAGGGTGAAACGGTGGGCATTATCGGAACCAATGGCTCCGGTAAATCAACTATTCTTAAAATCATTACAGGTGTACTTAGTCCCACGTCAGGTAAAGTGGAGGTAAGTGGCCGTATTTCTGCGCTTCTTGAATTGGGCGCGGGTTTTAATATGGAATATAACGGCATTGAAAATATTTATCTGAACGGTGCCATGATAGGTTTTTCGGAAAAGGAAATAGATGCGAAACTTCAGGATATTCTTGATTTTGCGGATATCGGTGATTATGTGTACCAGCCTTGTAAAACTTATTCAAGCGGAATGTTTGTGAGACTTGCTTTTGCGGTGGCAATTAATATTGAACCGGAGATTCTTATTGTGGATGAGGCTTTAAGCGTGGGGGATGTATTTTTCCAGGCAAAGTGTTATCACAAGTTTGAAGAGTTTAAAAAGATGGGTAAAACCATTGTGTTTGTAAGTCATGATTTGAGCAGTATCAGTAAGTATTGTGACAGGGTAATTCTTCTTAACAAGGGAAATAAATTGGGAGAAGGTTCACCTAAGGAAATGATTGATGCTTATAAGCAGGTGCTTGTGGGGCAATATGAGCAGCCTGCGCCTGATGATGAGGCTTTAGGCGAGGTAGAGAATAATCTTCTTCATGATGATGAGCTTAGAGCGGCCGCACAGAAGAGGTCAGACGGCGTTAATCCTGAAACCTTGGAGTATGGTACAAAGGCGGCTACAATAGAAGAATATTTCATTACGGATGACAGGGGAGTTCGCACTACAGCCATTGTAAAGGGAAGTGAATTTAATATTCATATGAAGGTTCATTTTCATGAGAATATTCCTGCCCCCATATTTGCTTTTTCCTTTAAGAATATTATAGGTGTGGAGATTACGGGAACAAATTCCATGGTAGAGAAGGCTTTTCTTAACAGTGTTAAGGCCGGCGAAACCAAGGAGATAACCTTTACGCAGAATATGAGTTTGCAGGGCGGTGAGTATCTGCTGTCCTTAGGGTGTACCGGTTATGAGGGGGATAAGTTTGAAGTATATCACAGATTATATGACGTGATGAATATTACGGTTATTTCAGACAAGAATACCGTAGGATATTATGATATGAATTCAAAGATTGAAGTGAAATAGAGGTCCGATATGACAGAGCAGATTGGAAAAATTACATTGGATTACAGCCATTATCCGGGAGAGGATTTTTATTGCGACGGAGCGGTGGAAGATGAACTTCTGGATATTGTTAAAAATTACAGTAAGGTGGAATTTCCGCGCATTATAGAGGAAAGGGCTAAGTGGCCGGTTCTTTATCATTTGTCTGCCCAGAGGGAAAATATTATTGATTGGGTTCCTTTTACCAAAGAGGATAAAGTGTTGGAAATCGGTTCCGGGTGCGGTGCAATTACAGGGGCGCTGTCTGGAAAAGCCGGAAGTGTAACCTGTGTGGAGCTTAGTAAAAAGCGCAGTATGATAAATGCATATCGCAATATGGAGTGTGAAAATGTAACTATCCATGTGGGCAATTTTAAAGATATTGAGCCTACGCTCCCTACGGATTTTGATTATATCTGCCTTATTGGTGTGTTCGAATATGGGCAGAGTTATATGGGAACAGATACGCCTTATGAGGATTTTCTTAAGATTATTATGAAACATCTGGGCAAGGGTGGAAGAATTTTAATTGCAATTGAAAATAAATTGGGTATGAAGTATTTTGCAGGCTGCAGGGAAGACCATCTGGGCAGCTATTTTTCGGGTATTGAGAATTATCCCGATGGCGGTGGCGTGCGCACTTTTTCCAGAAGAGGACTTGAGAAAATATTTAAAAAATGTGGTGCATTACAATATAGATTTTATTATCCGTATCCTGATTACAAGCTTATGACCACCCTTTATTCGGATGCTTATCTTCCGGGAAAAGGTGAGTTGTGTAATAATCTGCGCAATTTTGACAGAGACAGGATGCTTCTTTTTAATGAAAAAAATGCGTTTGACAGTGTTGTTGAAGACGGGTATTTTTCCGTATTTTCCAATTCTTATATGGCGGTTATAGGGGATAGTTTCGACGTGAAATATGCAAGGTATTCCAATGACCGTGCCCCGCAGTATGCTATACGTACCGAGATATTGCGTGACAATGAGGGGATGGTATGCGTAAGAAAATATCCTCTTACTGAGGAAGCTTTTGAGCATGTGCGTAATATGGCATTAGCTTATGAACAGTTGAGTGAGCGTTACGAGGGCAGTGGGCTTAGTGTAAATGCATGTAAGTTTATAGACGGGGCGGTGCCTTATGTGGAGTTTGAGTATGTACAGGGGCGTACCTTGTCGGAATTGTTTGATGAGTGCCTTGCGAATGGTGATACTGATGGGTTTAAAACGATTTTTAAGGAATATGTGGAGAAAATCGGATATAATTCCCATATGCCTGTAAGCGATTTTGATATGGCATTTTCCAATATTCTTGTAAACAAGGACACATGGACTGTTATTGATTATGAGTGGACCTTTGGAAAACAGATTGATACTAAGGAACTTGCTTTTAGAGCTATTTATTGCTATTTGCTGGAGGATTCAAAGCGTGACAAGCTTGATCTTGATTTTGTGCTTACAGAGCTTGGAATAACAGAAGCGCAGGCTGAGGAATACAGGGAACAGGAGATGGATTTCCAGAAATTTGTTACCGGTCAGAAGCGTTCCATGGCGGAAATAAGGGAATTGCTGGGGCAGGACATAACTGAGCCTCTTAAATGGGCCAAGAAGCATCAGGATGCAGGTTTTGTTGAGCGTGTACAGATTTATGAAGATAAGGGTAGCGGATATTCGGAAGAAGAATCCTATTTCCTGCCGGATGCATATGTTGGTGATGGGCAGATTGAGTTTGAGATTACAGTAAGTGGTGATGTAAAATTGCTTCGAATTGATCCTTCTATGGATTATTGCATGGTTAAGATTAAAAAAATGGAATTTAATGATGAAAAAGTTCCTTTTGAAAAGCGCAAAATAATGATAACCAATGGCAAACTTATGGGAGGAAGCAGTGTTTTGTTTGCTACAAATGATCCTAATATTAATCTTAAACTGGAAAATTTGGAACGCAGAGCGGAGAATAAATTGACTGTTGAGATGGAAATCGTGCGCATTCCCCGTGAAATGGCAGAAGATATTGCGAAGTAAGTATTGTGGTTTGTTATAAAAATTGATTTTGTATTGGAGACGACGATATGGGATTAAAGGATGCTTTAAAACAGCCCTTTGTGCGACAAATCCATAGAGAATATAAGAAAAAGCTGGAAATGTCAAAGGATTCCTTTGAAGAATTCGTGTGTCGTCAGGAGAAAACAGAAGCCGGGATTTGGGAAAATATATCTGCGCAGGATGCGGAAGCTATTAATAATGTGGAGGCGGATTTGCTTTTTATTAAGGTTTCCACCGGAAAATTGAGTGATAATGCCCGTAAGGTGTTCGCGCGCTATTTTTATGAGTTCCCGGAGGCAGTTCTTGCTTATTGTGATGAGTTTTGGGTTGAAGATGGAGATATAAAGACAAGTTTTAAGCCTGATTGGTCGCCGGATACTTTTTTGGACAGGTTTTATTTTGATGGTTTGGTGGTAGTCAGGAAGAGTGTTTTTGAAAAAGTAGTACCTTTGTGGGAACAGATTACAGAAAAACAGCAATGGTGGCAGGAAATAGAACGGTTTTTGAAAATTAAAAATGGATTTAACAAGCTTAAAAAGGGCGGAAATCCGGTTGTTCACATTCCACAATTGTTGTATGAAATTGAAAATGCAAAGACTGGGCAAGTAATTGTGGAGTGGAATAAAAATACATGCGTTATCAAAGGGGAGGGCGAATATAGTCCGTCGGATATTGCAGTGATCATTCCTTCAAAGGATCATCCTTTATTATTGGAAAAATGCATTGGAAGTTTAAGGCGAACTGTAGATTGCCTTAACATCAAAGTGATTGTGGTTGATAACGGAAGTTCATCGGATAACCGAAGGCAGATAGAGAAGCTTTCGAAGGAATTGGATTTTAAGTATATTTATAAAGAAATGCCCTTCAATTTTGCTAAAATGTGTAATTTGGGGGCGGCGGAAGTCACAGAAGAACAACTGTTATTTTTAAATGATGATATAGAATGTATCCATGCAGGGTGGCTTGAGGAGATGTCTGAGGTGGCATCAAGACCCTATGTGGGTGCCGTTGGAAGCAAACTTTTGTATCCTGATGGAAAAAGAATTCAACATGCGGGAATAACCAACCTGCCCATTGGACCGGTTCACAAATTGCAGTTTCTTGAAGATGATGAAGTATATTATGATGAATATAACCGTGGTGTGAGAAATGTTATTGCAGTAACGGGAGCGTGTCTTCTTATGCGCCGCAAGGTGTATGAAGAGGTTGGCGGTATGAACGAAGCATTGGCGGTTGCTTTTAATGATGTGGAACTTTGTTTCAAGTTGTATGAAAAGGGCTATTATCAGGTGGTTCTTCAGGATAAGCCCTTGTATCATCATGAATCTTTGAGCCGTGGTGATGATGAATCCACAGAAAAATGGCAGCGGCTTATGGCTGAACGGGCAAAACTGTATGCTCTGCATCCTAAGCTTGAGGGCAAAGATCCTTTTTATAATATTAATCTTAACAGAATTGGGCTGGATGTTAGAATTGTTCCTGAATATGTGCAGGGAAGACAATGTATCGAACTGGTATGCCCCAAGCCTGCATCGCCAGAAATGCTTAAGGGTGCCAGAGAGGACAAATGTCTGATGGTACGAGCCGAAATATGCCGGGAATCGGTGGATGACAGTTCTTATATTGAACTTTATGGATATGGTGTAGTGTTAGGATCTGATAATGCATTGTTTTCGAAGAAAATTTTGCTTAAAAAAGAAGATGGTAGTTTTTATGCCATACCACTATCCGGACAGTATCGTGCAGACCTGATAAGAAATATGCCTGATCAGATAAATATAGGAATGTCAGGATTTTGGATAAATATTATGAAGGCTGATTTGGCGCCGGGAAGATATGAAGTGGGTATACTTGCGGCAGATAGGACTTCCAGGATGAAATTATTTTCTTTTACAGGCAGAATTGTTGAAATATAGCCAAAAAATTAATAATTAAAACGAGATTTAACGATGAAAACAAAAGCAACACACGTTATTTAATGGAGAAAGGGATAATTGATGAGTCAGGAAGAAAAAGTAATTGATTATCGTGAAGCTTATGAAAAGGAACACATAAAGACGGCCGATTTGGCATGTAGGGTTGCTGAACTTGAAGAAAAGAATGAAGAACTCCAATTTAAGTTGGACCGTATTAAAAACAACCCGCTGTGGAAGGCAAGTAAACCGGCAAGAAATGTGATGCATGCGTGTATCCGCCAGGTTAACCGTGTTAAGAATTGTGGTAGTTTACGGGGGATAGTTGCAAAAGTAGACTATAAAAAGCGCGAAAAAGAGGCTATGCGTCATTACGGAACAGAAAGTTTCCCTGATGCGGATAAGCGCTTGATGCAGGAAAGTTATGTTTTTAAAAATCCTGTTAAAATTAGTATTCTTGTACCTTTGTATAATACACCAAAAGAATTCCTTGAGCAGATGATAGATTCTGTTATTGCACAGACTTATGGCGGTTGGGAACTTTGTCTGGCTGACGGTTCTGACGGAGAGCACGCATTTGTAGGTGAAATATGTGATAAATATACAGGTAAGGATTCAAGAATAAAGTATAAAAAACTTGAAAAGAATGAGGGTATATCAGGTAATACAAACCAGTGTCTTACTATGGCGACCGGTGAATATATCGGCCTTTTTGATCATGATGACATTCTGCATCCGGAAGTTTTGTTTGAATATATGAAGGTTATAGATGAGCAGGGTGCCGATTATATCTATTGCGATGAAACCACATTTAAGGGTAATGATATTAATCACATGCTTACCATGCATTTTAAACCTGATTATGCTCCAGATAATCTCCGTGCCAATAATTATATTTGTCATTTTAGCGTGTTTAAGCGGACATTGCTTGAAGGTACTGAGCTTTTTAGAACAAAATTTGACGGAAGTCAGGATCACGACATGATTCTCCGGCTTACAGATAAGGCAAAAAAAGTAGTTCATGTTCCAAGGCTTCTTTATTATTGGAGGTCCCATGCAGGTAGTGTGGCATCGAATATTAATGCCAAAAGTTATGCTATTGAAGCAGCCCGTGGAGCGGTTGCGGATCATTTGAAGCAGCATGGATATTCGAATTTTAAAATAATGAGTACCCGTGCATTTGAAACGATTTTCCGAATCCGTTATCAGATAATGGGCAATCCAAAGATTTCAATTGTTATTGCAAATAAGGACCATGCTGAGGATTTGCGCAGGGCTTATACATCTATTATTGAACGTTCAACCTATGATAATTATGAGATAATTATTGTGGAAAATAATAGTGAAACCGATGAAATATATAAATACTATGAAGAAATTCTGGATAGATCTGTGGAACGTGATGCCGCTAAGCGGGATGAGAAAATTGTAAGCAGGGATGGAAAAACAACACTTGTTACTTTTAAATCTAAATTTAATTATTCGGCAGTAAATAATCTGGGTGTGTCTTACGCAACAGGAGATTATATTCTACTTCTTAATAATGATATAGAGGTAATATCCGTTAACTGGATGGAAGAACTTCTTATGTATGCCCAGAGAACGGATGTGGGTGCTGTTGGAGCCAAACTTTATTATCCTGACAAAACAATACAACATGCCGGTGTGGTAATCGGACTTGGAGCACACCGCACGGCAGGACATACTCATTATAAACAGTCCAGAGAAAATCTGGGATATATGGGTCGTCTTTGTTATGCCCAGAATGTATCGGCGGTAACAGGAGCGTGCCTGCTGGTAAAAAAAGAACTGTTTGATAAAGTGAACGGTCTTGATGAAAGTTTTGAAATCTCTTTAAATGATGTGGATTTCTGCTTGAAACTCAGAGAATCAGGCTACCTTAATGTGTTTACTCCTTTCGCTGAACTTTATCATTATGAATCGATTTCAAGAGGCTCGGATGATGAAGGAGAAAAGGCAGAGCGCTATAATAAGGAATCGGAGAGATTCAGGAATAAATGGAAAAAAGTTCTTGAAGCAGGCGATCCGTATTATAATCCAAATTTTTCTCTCGATAGAAGTGACTATTCTGTCAAAATATGATATAATAGATAAATAATTGCAAAACAAGGAGGGTAATCCAATGAACTACAAAGAGCAATATGATTTTTGGTTAAATGATTCTTATTTTGATGATGCCACAAAAGCGGAGCTTAAGGCAATCAGTAATGATGAAAAGGAAATTGAAGATCGTTTTTATAAAGACCTTGAATTCGGAACCGGCGGACTCCGTGGTATTATCGGTGCCGGCACCAACCGCATGAATTTGAATACAGTAAGAAAAGCTACCCAGGGACTTGCAAATTATATTTTGAAACAGGGTGGTGCAGATAAAGGCGTTGCAATTGCATATGATTCACGTAACATGTCTCCTGAGTTTGCTGATGAAGCAGCATGTTGTCTTGCAGCAAACGGAATTAAAGCATATGTGTTTGATGAACTTCGCCCTACGCCCGAACTTTCATTTGCGCTTCGTACACTTGGATGTATATCAGGTATTGTGGTAACTGCAAGCCATAATCCTCCTGAGTATAACGGATATAAGGTATACTGGGATGACGGAGCCCAGGTAACTGCGCCCAAGGATAAAGAAATTATAGAAGAGGTTCGTAACGTAACTGATTATCATACGGTTAAATCAATGTCCAAGGAAGCGGCTATGGAAGCGGGACTTTATCAGGTGATTGGTAAAGAAATTGATGACGCATACATGGTTGAATTAAAGAAACAGATTATTCATCCCGAAGTAATCAAAGAGGTTGCGGATGATATTAAGATTGTTTACACACCCCTTTGCGGAACAGGTAATAAGCCGGTAAGAAGAATTCTTTCCGAACTTGGATTTAAGAATGTATATGTGGTTCCCGAACAGGAGAACCCTGATCCTAAGTTCACTACACTTGATTATCCTAATCCGGAGGATCCCAAAGCATTTACTTATGCGCTTCGCCTTGCAAAAGAGAAGAATGCTGACGTAGTGCTGGCGACAGATCCTGATGCTGACCGTCTTGGAATTTATGCACTTGATACAAAGAGTGGCGAGTATGTTCCGTTTACCGGAAATATGTCAGGTATGCTTATTGCGGAATATATTATGAGAGAGCGTAAGGCTACAGGAACAATGCCTGAAAATCCGGCTCTTGTTAAGACAATAGTTACCACCAATATGTCAGATGTTATGACTAAGCATTATGATGTTAAACAGATAGAAGTATTAACCGGATTCAAATTTATCGGTGAGCAGATTAAATTATTTGAGCAGACCGGAAGTAATAATTATGTATTCGGTCTTGAAGAAAGTTATGGCTGCCTAGCAGGTACACATGCAAGAGATAAAGATGCGATCGTTGCGGTTATGTGTCTTTGCGAGGTTGCTGCATGGTGCAAGAAGAATAATAAGACTCTTTGGGATGAAATGCTTGATATGTATGAGAAATACGGCTATTTCAAAGAGGATATGTACACCATAACTTTAAAAGGTATTGACGGAAGCAGACAGATTGCAGAGATGATGGATAAATTAAGAAGTAATCCTCCCAAAGAATTTGGTGATCTGAAGGTTGTATCCTTTAGGGATTACGATGCAGATAAAGTTATAGACATGGCTACGGGAGCAGAAAGTACAACAGGACTTCCCAAGTCAAATGTTCTTTACTTTGAACTTACCAATGATTCATGGTGCTGTGCCCGTCCTTCCGGAACTGAGCCAAAGATTAAATTCTATATGGGTGTAAAAGGTAACAGTCTTGATGATGCTAAGGCAAAAGTTGAGAAACTTACGGCAGATCTGAAGGCGGTACTTTAATTTTTAAAATAATGCGCATGCCGGATACGGTCACAGATGATTGTATCCGGCGGCGCAATTTTGCGTAATAAGGAGCGAAAAAGATGGGTAAAGGCAAGGCGATACTTTCGAAAGCAAGCATTGCTAATCTGAAAAAAACATACTATTACCTGAAAAAGAACGGTTTAAGGGCCGCTCTTTTTGCTGTGGGTGAAAGACTTGAAAAAGGACCCTATGATGATTATAAATATGAGTCCCCTTCAGAAGAAATTTTAGAAAATCAGAGAAATGAAAGCTTTGATATGGGAAACCCCATTACAATAAGTATTCTTGTGCCGGCGTATAATACTGCACCGGAATATATGGATGCTCTTTTAGACTCTGTTTGCGCACAGACTTATCCTTATTGGGAACTTATAATTGCGGATGCAAGCGAGGATTGTAAATCCGATGAAAGTGTGGCACAGGTTGTAAGGGATTATATTGAAGAACATGGGGAAGAACGTATAAGATATGTGCATTTGCCTGAAAATGCAGGGATTTCCAACAATACCAATTGTGCCCTTGAATATGCAACGGGGGAATTTACGGCACTTCTTGACCATGATGATTTGTTGACGCCCGATGCTTTATATGAGAATGCAGTCCGGATTTTAAATGATAATTCAATTGAAATTTTATATTCGGATGAAGATAAATGTGATGAAACAGGGGAAAAATATTATGAAGTATATAAAAAGCCTGACTTTAATCTTGGACTCTTAATGTCCAATAATTATATATGCCATTTTACGGTTATGAAAACGAAAATGATGCAAAAACTGCAATTTAGATGCAACTTTGATGGGTCTCAAGATTATGATTTGATACTAAGAGGAGTGTTGGAAATTCTGCCTGATGAGTGCAAAATTGCTCACATTCCCCAGGTTTTATATCACTGGCGATGCCATAGCGGTTCTACTGCCGTTAATCCTCAAAGCAAGCTTTATGCCTATGAAGCAGGCCAAAGAGCATTGGAGGATTTTCTTAAAGCAAAGGGATGGAACGGAGTTGTAACACATACCAACCACTTGGGATTTTTTAAGATTAGTTATGAACCTGACATTTTTGAAGCACGAAATGATGTGGGCGTTGTTGGTGGCAGATTAATCGGTACCGGCAATAAGATAGCAGGTGGGATTTATGATAAGAACGGCGAATGCCCCTATGAAGGCTTACGAAAAGAGTACGGCGGTTATATGCATCAGGCAGTGCTTAGTCAGGATGCATATGCAGTGGATATAAGATGTATGCGTGTACGCCCGGAACTATATGAATTATTCGAAGAAATAACAGGTGTCACCTATGCTGAAAATCAAGCAACATCGCTGTTTGACAGTGATACAATGCCACGGGATACTGATTGGGTAAAGGTAAGCATGGAGTTTTGTAAAGCGGTGAAAGAAGAGGGATACCGTGTATATTGGACTCCTGAATTGACTGCAAAAATTAAATAAGGAATTAACAAATGAAAACAACTATTGTGATTCCCAATTACAACGGAATAAAATATCTGAAGGATTGTCTTGATAGTTTAATGAAACAGACAACCACAGATTTTAAAATATTGATTGTGGATAATGGTTCCACAGACGGAAGTTTCGAGCTTCTTACTTCATATCCGGAAGTAAACGCTATAAGATTTGAAGAAAATAAAGGATTTTGTGGTGCGGTAAATGCCGGAATAAAGGCATCGGATACACCCTATGTAATTCTCCTTAATAATGACACCGTGGTAAGAGACAGTTTTGTTAAAGAGTTGGAGGAAACCATAGAAAAAGATGATAAAATTTTTTCTGTGGCAGCCAAGATGCTTGATATGTATAATCCGGACGTTATTGATGGTGCAGGAGATTTATATTGTGCCCTGGGATGGGCATATGCAAGAGGTAAAGGCGGTAAATCCAAGGATTATGATGTGCCTTGTAAAATATTTTCGGCATGCGGCGGAGCAGTCATTTACCGCAAGGAAGTTTTTGAAAAAATAGGCTACTTTGATGAACGTCATTTTGCATATCTGGAGGATTTGGATGTAGGTTACAGGGCGAGAATCCATGGCTACCAAAATTGGTATCAGCCAAAGGCAGAGGTTCTTCATGCAGGAAGCGGCTCTAGTGGTTCCAGATATAACGAATTTAAAGTGAATCTTTCTTCTGCTAACAGCGTTTATGTAATCGGCAAAAACATGCCGCTTTTACAGGTGTTTATTAATCTTCCTTTTTTGTTGGCAGGATTTACTATCAAAATTTTATTTTTTATATTAAAAGGATTGGGTATTACTTATATAAAGGGACTTTTGCGCGGCGTTAAAATGTGTTCCGATAAGGAAGGAAGGAGAGCACATGTTCCTTTCAAAATTAAGAACCTTGGCAATTATGCGTGCATACAGGTAGAACTGTGGTGGAATATAAGTTTAAGATTTATAGGTTAAATGATGAGTATTAGGATAACTAGAGAGGAAAGGAAGGGTAGAAGAACATTATGATTAAAGATAATCAGACATTACTTAATCGCATACATTTCTTCATTGACTCTCTGATTACTGCTTGTGCCTACATGCTTGCCTGGTATCTGAAGTTTGCGGCACCCTGGGTAGAAAAGGATCCCACAGTCGGAGTTCTTTCCATGGAAAGATATTTCTTCATGCTGTGGTATGTGGTTCCTTTATACATGGTCTTATATTATTTCTTTGATATGTATAAGCCCAAACGTACCCTTAGACGCAGATATGAGATTTTCAATATTCTCAAGGCAAATGTAATAGGTGTTCTTTTACTTATTGTAATCTTGTATATGATTGACGAGAGTGATATCTCCCGTACAATGCTTTTTTCCTTTTTTGCGATTAATACACTGCTTATCACATGTTTCAGGTCCCTTGTAAGATATTTTCTTCACTTTTTCAGACAAAAAGGGTATAATCTTAAGCATATGATTTTGATAGGATATTCAAGAGCCGCTGAGGAATATATTAATCGTATTAATACCAATCCCCAATGGGGCCTGGTGGTTTGCGGAATACTTGATGACCATGTGCCGGCAGGTACATTGTATAAAGGCGTTAAGGTTCTTGGAAGAATTGATAATATATATGAGATTCTTCCGGAAAATAAGTTGGATGAGATTGCAATTACCCTGTCGTTGAAGGATTATGACAGGTTGGAAGAGATGGTGGAAGCCTGCGAGAAATCAGGTGTTCATACCAAATTTATTCCTGATTATAACAGTCTTGTTCCCAGCCAGCCGTATACAGAGGATTTGATGGGACTACCTGTTATTAATATCAGATATGTGCCTTTATCCAATGCGCTGAATGCATGGGCGAAGCGCGGTGTTGACATACTGGGTTCGCTACTGGGTATTATTATCGGGTCGCCTTTGCTTCTGATTATTGCAATTCTGGTTAAGACGACCAGCAAGGGACCGATTATTTTCAAACAGGAGCGGGTTGGACTTCATAACAAAACCTTTAAGATGTATAAGTTCCGCACTATGGAGATTCAAAAGGAATCTGATGAAAAGAAAGCCTGGACGGTTAAGAATGATCCCCGTGTTACCAAGATAGGTAAAATATTGAGAAAAACCAGTCTTGACGAGCTGCCTCAGTTATTTAACATATTGGCAGGACAGATGAGTCTTGTGGGACCGAGACCGGAAAGACCTCATTTCGTAGATAAATTTAAGGAAGACATTCCAAGATATATGATAAAACATCAGGTGCGTCCGGGGCTTACAGGATGGGCACAGATTAACGGATACAGGGGTGACACTTCCATCAGGAAAAGAATAGAGTATGATATATTCTATATTGAAAATTGGACTATGGGCATGGATATAAGAATAATGTTCTTGACAATATTTAAGGGATTCATCAATAAAAATGCTTATTAGTAAAATAAAGCAGTAATTTATATATATTTTTTATACAAGGAGAAAGTATTATGGCAACAGCAAATGAAAGACCCACTTCAAACGGAAAGAAGGCTTCAAAGCAGCAAAGAGAAGCAAGAAAAAAACGCAAAGTAGTTATCTTTGGCCTTGAAATCGTACTTCTTTTAGTAATGTTAATTGTATTGTGGGGTGTATTAAAGGGTACAGAAGTAAAAAGAATTGAAGTTAATGATGAAGAACTTAAAGAAAACATGAATGAAACAGTTCTTGAAAATGAAACACTTAAGGGCTATCGTAATGTGGCACTTTTCGGTGTTGACTCCACCTCGGGAGCACTGGAAAAAGGTACACGAAGCGATACCATGATTATTGCATCAATTAATCAGGACACCGGTGAAGTTAAATTGGTTTCCGTTTATCGTGACTCATATTTGAACAAGGGCAACGATAAATACGGTAAGGCAAACTCAGCATATGCAAACGGTGGTCCAAAACAGGCAATGATGATGCTTAACATGAACATGGACCTTAACATTACGGACTTTGTAACCGTAGGTTTCCAGGGACTTACCGATACAATTGATGCTCTTGGCGGCGTTTGGATTGATGTGGATGAGGAAGAAATCAAGCACATTAACAACTATCAGATGTGTATAGCTGAGAATCTTAAATGTACCTATACTGAAGTTAAGGACACGGGATATCAGTTATTGGACGGTCTTCAGGCTACAGCATATTGCCGTATCCGTTATACCAAAGGTGATGATTTCATGCGTGCTCAGCGCCAGCGTGAAGTAATCAAGGCAATTGCAGACCAGGCTAAGAAAGCAAATGTTTCTTCTCTTACAAAGATTGCAAATGATGTATTCCCTGAAATATATACATCTTTAAAATTAGATGAAATTATTACTTTGTTATCAGAAATCAGCAAATATGAAATTGTTGATGAAGGCGGTTTCCCTGATGAGTCTATGCGTACCGTGGGAACTATCGGCTCAACAGGAAGCTGTGTTGTACCTACAACACTTGAGGACAATGTTATCTGGCTTCATGAATTCCTTTTTGAGGATGAAACATATACTCCTTCCGAAGAGGTTAAGACTTACAGTGAAAAAGTTCACTCAGATACAAGTCCGTATGTAAAATAGTATTATGGAAAAGCAACTTGATGTAATTATTCCGGTGTATAAACCGGGTAAAGAATTTTTGCAATTAATTGATAAATTGTACAGTCAGGAATATGCTGTAAACCGTATAATTATAATGAATACGGAGCAGAAATATTTTGAAAGACTGGTATATGGCACGGATTTTTTTGAAAAGTATGGTAAGGTTAGTGTGTATCACCTTTCGAAGAAAGAGTTTGACCACGGACGTACAAGGCATCTGGGGATTTTGAAATCTAAGGCACCATATTTTTTGATGATGACTCAGGATGCAATGCCGGCAGATAATTTGCTTACCCGCGAACTGATGAAAGCAATAGAGCAGGACAACGTGGCAGTGACATATGCAAGGCAGTTACCGGCCGAGGATTGCAATGAGGCCGAGCGGTTCACGAGGGATTTTAATTATCCCAAAGAATCCAGGGTGAAAACATTGAAGGATATACCGGAGCTTGGAATTAAGACCTATTTTTGCTCCAATGTTTGTGCCCTGTATAAACGAGATGTTTATGACAGCTTGGGCGGTTTCATCCGCAGAACGATTTTTAATGAAGATATGATATATGCCGCAGGCGTTATAAAAAAAGGAATGGGAATTGCTTACTGTGGCAGTGCCGAAGTTGTACATTCCCATAACTATAGCGGTAAGCAGCAATTTCATAGGAATTTCGATCTGGGAGTGTCACAGGCCGACCATCCCGAGATTTTTGCAGATGTTCCTTCGGAATCGGAAGGAATTAAGATGGTCAGTATGAGTGTAGCGCACTTGTGCAAAAAGGGATTGAAACGTAAAATTCCCGGTTTGATATATGTAAGCGCATGCAAATATATAGGATATCTTCTTGGTAAAAATTATAAAAAACTGCCGAAGGCCCTGGTGCTTAAATGTACCATGAGCCCTGAATACTGGAAGCGGTTATAATAATTTGATACAGAATAATAAAAGTAGTTCATGGCAATATGTTGTGAACTACTTTTTTAAAGGTTCTTTGTCAATAGTTGGGGTGGCATCCATGCGGATGCCGCCCCATTACTGCA
>CAZGSF010000003.1:0-56060 GCA_964528145.1 uncultured Lachnospiraceae bacterium
CAGGTTGATAAGGTACAGACCTTGGAAACCACATTGAAGGACACGCAGGACAAACTGAAAGCGTTTGACGGTGTGGATGCAGAGAAACTTAACAAGGAAATTGCAGACCTCAAAGCAGACCTTGAGAAAAAAGATTCTGATTATCAGGCACAGATTGCTGACAGAGATTTTCAGGATATGTTGAAAGAGTCCATTGTAGCTGCTAAAGGTAAAAATGCAAAAGCAATTGCTGCTTTACTGGATGTAGATACCTTAAAGGCATCCAAGAACCAGAAAGAGGATATTGCGGCCGCATTAAAAACTTTATCAGAAGCAGAGGACAGTAAAATGCTTTTCGGAGATGCAGAGCCGAATGTTGTCGGTACAGGTAATCCGATTGGAGCAGTAACCAAAACAGGAAATTCCACAGAAGCAACCGCTCAGATGCGGTCTATCATGGGACTTCCGCCCGTTGAATCAAAATAGGAGGAAATAAATAAGGGCAAACGCAATTGAATTATTCAAACAGTGTATCGCCATGCTTGATGAAATTTACAAGCTGGAAGCAAAAACTAACGTGCTTGATGGCGCAAATGAATTAGTGAGACAGGGTGCAAACGCAAACGAGCTCATCATTCCTAAGATTTCTATGGATGGTCTGGCAAATTACAGCCGTAACTCCGGTTACGTAAATGGCAACGTAGATTTCAACTTTGAAACTGTCAAATGTAACTTCGACCGTGGTCGTATGTTCCAGGTAGATGCAATGGATGATATCGAAACTATGGGTATGGTATTCGGTAAATTATCCAGCGAATTCGTTCGTACTAAAGTTATTCCCGAGTTAGACGCTTTCCGTATCGCACAGTATGCGTCCCTTGAGGATATTAGTACTGTAGAGGCAGCAGACCTTACTACCGGTGCGGCTGTTGTAAGTGCATTGAGAGCGGCAACTACCAAGATGAACAATGACGAAGTACCTGAGGCTAATCGTATTCTGTTCATTGAGACTGGTCTTAAGGGTCTGGTTGATGATTTAGATACCACTAAATCCAAGGAAGTACTTAAAAAGTTTGGTCAGATTGTCGAGATGCCTCAGAACAGACTGTACACTGCTATCAAGCAGCTTACCGGTACGAATGGAGAAGAAGTTGGCGGTTACACCAGAGCTGATGGCGCGCATAACATCAACTTCCTTGTTGTTGAGAAGAGTGCGGCTATTCAGTTCGCAAAGAGAGTAAACAGCAAGATTATCGCTCCTGAGCAGAATCAGGATGCAGATGCTTATAAATACGGTTATCGTCAGGTGGCTATCGCAGATGCTTATGAGAATAAGCGCTCCGGTATTTATCTGCACAAATCTACAGTAACTGCGTAAGAGTAGAAACGGAGGGAGTCGTAAATGTCACAGATAGTTAATTGGGAGTATTACGGCTCCCTTTATTCTAAAGTAACAGAGGAAAACTTTGATAAAGCTGAATTTCAGGCAGAAAAAGAGGTCCGTGCGGTGATTGGTCCTATAAGATGGGCGAAAATCACTGAAGATACATTCGGATATGAGCAGTTGCAGGATTGCATCTGTAAAGTTATTGATAAAATGGTGGATGATGTCAAGTCCGGCAAAGGCAAGGGCATTGCATCCGCAAGCAATGACGGATATTCGGAGAGTTACGTGGTGCAGACCGAGGAACAGCTTAGAAGTGAGTTGCAGAGTTCAATCAGAGCATGGTTGTCCGGTACTGGATTGGTAGGTGCATATTAAGGGCATTATTCACTGATACAATAACGCTTTACAATAAAATATCTGATTCTGAATGGAAAAGGACAGTCGTTGAAGGTGTTCAATGGTCTGAAAAGACCGAGAAGAAGAATGACAACGGAAAAATCAGTGTAGTACGGTACATTTCCGTGACATTTCCGCAGGGCACATATGATGGATTGGTGCTTAATTCTGCTAATACAGAAGATTGCATTGTTTATGGAGCCATTGAGGATGTTGTGAACGATGAAAAAGGCAGCCGTATTTCAGATCTGATGAAGAAGTACCCTAAGAGTGGTCAGATTAAGGCTGTCAACGACAATTCAAACCGTGATATGCTTCGCAGTATTAAGGTGGTGATTGCTTAAGGGCAGATTTCTTTACTCTTGCGGCAGTTAAAATCAGCGAGAAAACTGCCATAAAAAAGTTTGGACTTGAAGATGGCGGCAGAGTTCAGCAATTTATTGATTCTGAGTGTTTAAGGCTCGCCAATGAAAAGGCACCGAAGGACACTGGAACTTTGATTGAATCCTCAATTATTCATACCAAACTAGGAAGCGGTCAGCTCGAGTATCGAACACCATATGCGAGACGATGGTATTACAGGGAAGCAGATTTCCAAGAAGCACCAGAACGCGGCAACTACTGGTTTGAACGCATGAAGCAACAGTATAAAGAGCAGATTCTTAAAGGTGCAAAGAAGATTGCAGGTGGAGGTTAATATGACAATATCCAAATACATCGTTGATTTTCTGAAATCCATCGGGGAAATCGAGATTGACACCAACCATATGCAGGACGGTTCGGACCAGTATGGTTTATTCAAATCGCCGAGCAGGAATATTAAGGAATATACAGATGGTAGTTATGAAATTACCGAATATTACCAGTTTCTTGCAAGATTCGATTCTGTATCTGACTCAGAAAGGAAGGAATCCGATGAAGCGTTAGAAGATTTAACTTACAAACTGGATGATTATAAGTTTAATAACGATTATCCGGAGATTGACAAGAACAGAAAAGTAACAGATATCTCGGTTACAGGGTGTCCCTATCCCATGACTGCAGGTGATAAGGACACATTGCACCAGATGTCATTATCAATAACTTATATAAGAGAAAGAGAGGTCTTATAAAGGGCAGAAGTAGCATTAACAAGACTTAAAAAGCATAGAACAATCCCTTTTTTAAACACTGGCACCAATGATGCGCCTGTTTGGGCGAGAATTGGGAAATCTACCGTGTTTGATTTGGTATTGAATGCGCAGACAGAGGAAAATGATTTCATTCAGGATGAGATGAAAACTACAGAGATTATGTCTTACAGTCCTTCACTTGCACAGGAGCTTCAGTGCAATAAAGGTGATGCGGCGTTTGACTATCTCTATGATATGTTTTACAACCTTCCTACCGGTGAGGCTGTAAAGAAAAACCTGCTTATTGTATTTGATGGAAACCAGGGCACAGATGAAGCACCGGAGTTCAGAGCATGGAATACACAGGCAACATTAACACTGGACCATTTCGATTCTGTTGCAGAAAAGATTTACTTCAATTTTGCAATTAACAGTATTGAACGTGGCACCGCAACTGTAACAGGTGGAAAGCCTACATACACAAAGGCAGCTTAAGGAGGAAATAAGGAATGCAGTATACAATCATTGTTGATGGCAGAAGTTACGACCTGCCAAAGAAAACATTAGAAGTCGTAGCAAAGATGGATGAGGTTATGAAGGTAGATACTAATCCGAATTTAACTGTAAGACGGAAATTTGAAAAACTTCATGTGTTCTTGAAAGATGTGGTGGGAGAGGACAACGCTGTTGAGATGCTTGGTTCTGCAAATCTTGCGGAAATTGATTTATCAGAACTTACTCTGGCAGTCAGAAAAGTAATTGATGCTTACGAAAAGCCTGTTGCTGATTATGACTACGAGAAAAAAATGAGTCCTCTGGAAAGAATTCCGACAGAGAAGATAGTTTCACTCGCAAAAGCCGCCCAGACGGTGTCAAGTACTCAGGTATCTAAAAAATGATGGATTTAACAAAGCGAGGGTTGCCGAATGTCGTTGAGATAGACGGCACCCTTTATTCAATTAATACGGACTTCCGCCTGTGGATGCGGTTTGAGATTGCAGTAAGCAAGATGCGGCCAGCGGACAAAATAGATGTTGGGTATTTGTTCAAGAATGAAATGCCGAAGAATTGCAATTTGATGGATTTATTCACATTTAGCAGACCGCAGAGCCTACTTCCAAGACCGATAGGGCATAGCAGTGCTATTGCGCTTGACTATGAGATAGATGCCGACTATATATACAGTGCATTTCTGGGGCAATACGGCATTGATTTGGTTGATATTAAAGAATTGCACTGGCATAAGTTTTTGGCGCTTCTTAAAGGCGTAAATGAAAGCACAAGACTACGTGAAATCATGGGGTATCGTTGCTATGAAAAGCAGAGTAATAAGGACCGTGATGTATACGAAGAATTGCGCTGGGCGTGGCAGATTGAAAGAACCAGTCCTGAGGAACAGGAGGAAGCCGAGAAATTCAGTAATTATTTTGATTGAGAGGTATAAATAAGGGCAGATGGAAGCCTTATTTTTGATACAAAACTAAATAGCAGTGGTGTTGTATCTGGTGTGAAAGCATTAGGTTCCACGCTCGGTAATGTGGCTGGTGCAGGTCTTAAAGTTTTTACTGCCGGAGTGGGCGCTGCAGCATCCGGAGTTGCCGCACTTACAAGTGCAACGGTTTCAGGTTTTGCACAGTATGAACAGCTTATTGGTGGTGTGGAAACACTATATGGTGCATCAATAGCATCTGCTGAAGAGTATGCAGAAAAACATGGCATTGCATTAGAACTTGCAGAACAGCGCTGGGAGCGTTATTCGCAAAGAGAAGAAGAAATTCTTGCCGATGCAAAGGAAGCATACAAAACTGCAGGAATGTCAGTGAATGAATACATGGAAACTGTTAATGGATTTGCAGCAAGTTTGGTTTCCAGTTTGGGAGAGTACGAACATCATGCGGCCGGTACAGCAAACATGATTGTCACTGACATGGCAGATAATGCTAACAAGATGGGCACAAGCATGGAGTCCATTCAAAATGCATATTCCGGTTTTGCAAAGCAAAATTATACCATGCTTGATAACTTAAAGCTGGGTTATGGTGGCACAAAAGAAGAAATGCAAAGGCTTCTTGATGATGCAGCGGAAATTGCCGGAGTGGAAATGTTTGATATAAACAGTTTCGCAGATGTGGCAGAGGCAATTCACATTATTCAGGAAGAAATGGGAATTACGGGAACCACTGCAAAAGAAGCAAGCAGCACAATTTCCGGTTCCATTTCCACAATGAGTGCATCATGGTCCAATTTAGTTACCGGCTTGGGTGATGATAATGCTAATCTGGATGAGCTGATTGATAACTTTGTAGATTCTGTTGGTACAGTAGCCGAGAATATGCTTCCGGTTATCGAAGCAGCACTGGATGGAATAGTCGATTTGATTGACAGGCTCATTCCGGTTATCGTTGCAAAAATTCCTGTGGTAATAAATGATGTATTGCCGGATTTGGTTGAGGCGGGAATTAACATTGTAGAAGCGCTGCTTACGGGTATTCAAGATAATTTACCTGCGTTGATGGATAGCGTGGTGGATATAATCAC
Source organism: uncultured Lachnospiraceae bacterium (assembly GCA_964528145.1). Classification (GTDB taxonomy): domain Bacteria; phylum Bacillota; class Clostridia; order Lachnospirales; family Lachnospiraceae; genus Acetatifactor. The sequence continues at coordinate 5,413 of CAZGSF010000003.1, forward strand.
GTTATTGATGGAAGCTTTTATGGAAAACTTCCCGTTGCTTTTAGAAATCGGAATGCAGGTGTTGGAAACTTTGATACAGGGGATTTTGGATAATCTCCCTGTTATCGTAGAAGCAGTTGGAAGTATTTTCATGCAGCTGATTAATGCCTTTGTGGAATTGTTACCTCAGTTGTTGGAACTTGGAATGCAGGTACTCATCCAGTTAGTACTTGGAATTGCGCAGGCATTGCCGGAACTGATACCACAGATTATAAATGTTCTGCTTATAATCGTAGATACACTCATAAATAATCTTGATTTACTTATAGGGGCCACACTTGCGATTATTATTGGTCTTGCGGATGGACTGATTAAGGCACTTCCGATATTGATTGATAAACTGCCGGAAATAGTTATGCAAATCAACGATGCGTTGGTGAAGAGTGCAGGAACACTTCTTAAAGCAGCTTTGGAGTTAATAATTGTTCTTGGCAAAGGTTTGATTGAGAGCATCCCGACATTAATTGAGAATATCCCGGAGATTATCGATGCTATTATAGACACATTTGCTAGTCTCGGCCCGGATATTTGGAATATTGGTAAGGATATCGTTGAAGGTATCTGGAATGGTTTAAAAGAGAATTGGGATTCAATCATTACCTGGATTAAAGATGCGGCAGATAATATCTGGGGAGCAGTTAAGAATGTTTTAGGTATTGCATCTCCATCCAAAAAGTTCAAATACCTCGGTGAAATGTGTGTTGCAGGTTTTGATGATGGTATTGAAGATTTAATGGACCCGCAGGACATGACAAAGAATATCAATGCGACCATGAATACAGTAAATGCCAATACAGCTTATGCAAGGCAGGAAGAAGCACAGCAAATCTATAATGATTATAACCGAGAGTTAAGAGTGGAACTCACAGGAGATATGGCGAGGTTGTTTAAAGCGGTTGCGCATGAAGACTTTAAACACAAAAAAGCAACTGGAAAAAGTGCGTTTGCATAGGAGGTAGTTTAAATGCTTTTTTCAATTAATGGAATTGATATCACAAAGAATATAATTACAAACAGCTACTCTATGAACGCAGTGGACGTGTACAAAGAGTGGACGGACGCGAATTATTATAAACATAGAGAAGTGATGCGACAGAGGATAACTGGAAATTTCACACTTAAGTTTTTGTCAGAAGACACCTTTTCAGATTTTATTGCGCTGGTGGATTCATGTAGAAGTGACAGCGGCAATATTCCAGTTACTGCATATGTGGTCAATAGAAATAAAGAAGTAAAAACAGAAATGTTTATAAGGTTTAGTCCACAAGTGTACAAAGTGAAATCTGACGGAAAGGTATTCACATCTTTTGAGGTGGAGGTAAGCGAGCCATGATAATACCCGAAGAAGTTAAGAGATTATATCAAGCCGATTCTGTAAGAAAAAACTTACGTATTCACTTCCCAAACGGCGAAAGCGCAGACATTGTAAATGACAAGATAGTTGCAGAGAGTTTTTCATTTACAGAAAGGCTTTGCTCACAAAGTACATTAAAATTCGGATTGTGTGAAGCAAGTGTTGTTGAATTTGAATGTGTAGGAATTGGGAATATCAAAGGGTATGAGATTGCAGTATATCATGAAATAGATATATCGAGTTTATCAGAAGCTTTTATTGCTGAATACGGAATGACAAGTGATGATGTTGGATTTCTTTTCTATCAGATACCATACGGAGTATTTGTTGTTGATGAATGCCATAGGCAGTCTGATATGAAGAAAAGAAAGGTTGTTGCGTATACCAAGGAAGTGAATTGGGATGCAGTGCCTAACACATTGGAAAGGGCAAAAACGGATGGAAGGATTGATTTGAAATATAATTCACCTTACAAATTCAATGTGGCATCACTTGTGTATTCAAATCTATTCACCGGAAATGAAGATTTGTTTGAGGATAAAGCATTGATTTCAGAAGTTGAGGCATTTTCTAATAGTTACGGAAGGGTTATGTATTCCGATGCAAATGCATATTCGCCGGATGGCACAACTATGACAGATAAATATGCAGGCTATGTTTATTTTGAAACATTATATGTACCTATTACTTCAAACACTGATGCAGATAAATTGTATTGGTTGAAATATGCTGATGCGGTAAATATCGAAAACTTCTTAAATGTATATGAAGGATTGATAAATAATGCAACATATCAATGGAATGGTAAATATGCATATTTAACTATCAAAGAAATCGAATATGCATTAAAACATGGTTTTTATAATTATCAAAAGTATGTCTACACAGATGGAACATATCACACAGGTTATAAGATACCATTTGACAATCACCATTATGTATATCCTTTTATGAATTATACAAGTACGGAAGAAACGCAGTATAAACAAACGGTTATTGAAGAAAAAACATTTATTGCGGTTCCTTATAATGTCCGTATTGAGATAGTGGAGAGCATTTATAGTAGTTCGGATAATGAATTTGTTCGGCAAACTATACTGTCAGAAACTTTCAATATCAGGGATGAGGACACAATAGAGTTTTACACAATCAATAACCTTCCACAAATATATTATTCTGTGGAAAGAAAAAAATATACTGCAAATTCATATAGCGGATATAGACCAACAGCAACTGATTTGCCATTGAATGACATAGCAGCATCATATATTGAGTTTTTGGGTGAATTTGGAAAATACGACAGGCAAGGTGAATTTGATTTCTTCAAATTAGACTTTGGTGCTTCATTATATCCAAGTGAAAGTTTGTATCCAAGTAATGATTTGTACCCGAATGTATCAAACAATGGATTGATTACTCGGACAAGTTATATGTCAGCCTGGTATGACGAAAATCCAACAAAGCCATATGGACGGGTAAGCGTGACGTACACCAACAAAAGCAATGAAAAGGCTTTTGCATATTATCCGATTGTTGATGATGCTACATATAATGACGAAGAATATCAGACATATTCATTGGAAGATAATTTTTTGATCCAAAAATGCATTTTTACAGCAGAGCAGATTGCAGAAATTTTGGAAACGGTAGCAACCAACATACGGAATGTACATTACACTCCATCAGAGATTGAGTTGATAGGACGGCCAGATATAGAAGCAGGTGACGTAGTGCAGGTGATAACAAAAGATGGTGGCTTTGAAACAATTGTGTTGGAAAGAACATTGTCTGGAATACAAAGCCTTACAGATAACTTTGACGCAAGGGGGTAGGTGATAAATGGAAAGAGTATATGAAGAAAGAATAAACTGGGAAGATTTCCCTAGTACAGAGTCGCCAATTAACGCACCCAATCTAAACAAGATGGATTATGCATTATATGAAATTGACAAGCGTGTTGCTGATATGCATGAGAGGTTGGGCGGCGATGTTGATGCATTGCCTATAGAAAAGGGTGGAACAGGTGCAAAAACTGCATTGGAAGCGCAGTATAGATTGCTAAAGGATATGAAAATTGATTCAAGTGCAACTGTATTAGGTGATAATACAAGAATGGTTGGGATGAATCCAATACCAACACAAACAAGCGGTGCGCTTTATTATTTTCATATATCGGAAATATGGACTTACATCAAATCAAAAATCAGTAGTTTGTTAGGATTAACAAGTACAAATTACAATGGTACATCTGCAAAGGCAACAGCAGATGCGGATGGAAATGTATTTACTGATACATACCTTAAACAAACAGATACCTTGTCAGTTGAAAACGGTGGTACTGGTGGAACTACCGCAAAAGAAGCACAGTACAATTTGCTTGGTAATATGAACACTGTAACTTCTGCAATGGATGATAATACACTCATAGCAGGAGTATATCTAAATCCATCGGGCACAAACGGAACAATACACAAAAGAAAAGCATCACTATTTTGGGATTACATCAGTGGCAAGATTAAAGATGTTTTAGGTTTAACTGCAACACAATATGCCGGAATAGCACAATTAGCAGCCAAAGATGTTAAAGGGAATGTAATTGATGAAACCTATGCCACAAAGAATGAGGTTGCACCAATTAACAATCTGCTTGCAACCGTGCCTGGTTCACCGTTGGATGCGGTACAGGGTAGGACTTTAGACACTCGCATAACTACTTTGGAAGAAAAAGAATCAGCAGGAATGTCGACGACTGGTTGGACTAAATTAGGTTCACAAGCAGGTAATGCCGCAGCACCTATTATGTTCAGCAGTTTAAGTAAAGAACCTAACGAAATATTGTTAGTTGTAGATATGAAAGATTCGAGTGTCTCTAAACTTGGTAAGTGGAGCATGATTTTACCTTACGAGATATTAACAACAAGCACTGAATATATTGGTGATTCAACTATTATGCCTAGTAGCAGCAGTCCAACGACCAGTATGACAAACACATATATCGTAGTGGCTATAAATAGCAGTTGGGTAAGATTACCTCTTGTAAAAACAACGAGTGGCGATGATTGCACCACCTATTCTACATTAACAGTATATTATAGATAAAATATCCGGTATACACCGGGGAAAGAAGGTAAATATGAAAGATATTTTAACTTTAGCAAATGGAACAACAGTGGAACTTGAAAACGGTGCAACATTGGGCAGTATGAAAGTAGTATTTGCGGACAAGGCATCTATGGTTGAAACATGGGATATGTTCACAGATGAAAACTTGAAATCTGTCAATATTGCAAATTCAAGCGGTGCGGTGATTGCAGAATATACCGATTTGGTATGTGCATCCGTTAAATCTACAGAGCAGGAAGATGGAACAATCCTGACAGTCTTTGAATTAAGACAGAAAACCGAAGTTGAACTGTTAAAGGAAGCATTGGCACAGCAGAAGGAAGAAACATATATGCTGACAGAATGTGTATTAGAAATGAGCACAGTTGTCTATGGTTAGTAGATTACAGCTCTTTATTCTAAGAATATTTTACGGAAAGGAGTGTGAAGCAATGATGGCAATGTTATGGGCACAGCAGATCATGCTTGGTAAAAAAACATATGCACAGGTTCCTAAATTATTAAAGGAACAGGTAAAAGAAATCCTTGTTGACTCAGGATGTGAAGATTTAGTGGTTGAGTAATCCACTTTCAAATCAATACACCATCACCAAAGACTTTTCATGTGTTGGCGGTGGTGGTTGGTTTAACGGACTTTTTTAAATAATTATTTTGCATATACAGTAAAAGGTGGAGGTGAAAGTGTGGTTGAAATATCCCTTATTATATCGTTATTGTCAGCTGGCTTTGCAATTTTTTCGGGAATAACCAATATGAAGCGGAATAAAGCAACAGATGATAAAAAAGATGCGGCAGAGATTACTACGGTAATTGTCAAACTGGAAAATATTAGTAATGACATCAGAGATATTAAAAATGAACTCAGAAGCGTAAGAGCAGAAGTTGGCGGTCTACGTGAAAGGGTAATTGTTACAGAACAGACAGCTAAATCACTGCATCAGCGTGTAGATACATATGAAGATCGTTTGCGCAGGGTGGAGGAGCTTATACTGAAGGAGCAGTGCTGATATGAAGCGTTTATTATTCCGCAGAGGTTTTAATGACAAGTTATATTATTATAATTTTCGTTTAGTCTGGATTTTCATGTGTGCTTGTTTTGTTTTAAATGCATTAAGTGGGTTTCTCGGAGTTACAGACCTTCCTATCATATCGTATGGAGTGCCGGCTGCATTTGCAGAGCTTGGCATTCATACAGGCTTTATGGTTTGGAAATCAAAAGCAGAAAACTGTAGAAAGTTTAAAGATTATAGTAAATTAGCAGAATTGGAGGAAACTGAATTATGAATGAAGTATTATTTGAAATTCTTAAAGCAGTCACTATTTTAGCGGTAATATTGCTTACAAGGTATGCCGTTCCGTGCTTAAAGGCACTTGTAGAGAATACAAAGTATGCCGGTGTTGTGAAGTGGGTTGAAGTTGCAGTTAAGGCGGCAGAGCAGACCGTGTTTGGTGAGGCTGCTAACCAGGAGAAAAAAGCAATTGTAACTGAACTTATTAAAAACATTCTGATCAAGAAGAATATTGCTATTTCTGATGAGCAGTTAGATTCTTTGATTGAGGCAGCAGTGTTTGAGATGAATGGGGGGAAGAAATAATGCATATTTCTGATAAAGGCCTTTCATTAATTAAAACATATGAAGGATGTAGGTTGGATGCATATAGGTGTCCTGCCGGAGTTCTTACCATAGGTTACGGCCATACTGCAGGTGTAGTGGAAGGTCAGAGAATTAGTCAGGCACAAGCAGAACAGTATCTCAGAGAGGATATGATTAAATATGAAAGATATGTTGAAAAATATGTATCTTTGCCACTTAATCAGAATCAGTTTGATGCACTGGTTTCCTTTACATATAATTGCGGACTCGGTAACTTGCAAAAGTTAGTTAAAAATCGCAACCATGAAGCAATTGCTAATGCGTTACCTCTATATAATAAGGCAAATGGAAAAGTATTAAGAGGACTTGTAAAGCGCAGGGCATCAGAACGGCAACTTTTTCTGACACCATGTGGGAACAATGAAAAATGTGATACTGAGACATATCCGGCTACATCCTATACCGGCAACAGTATTGTAGAAGGTCTTAGGAGTATTGGTGTAGGTTTTTCTTTTTCGTTCAGAAGAGAAATTGCACAGGCGAATGGTATTAAAGGGTATACAGGAACGCTGGAACAGAATCTTAAAATGCTTGAATTGTTAAAGGCAGGAAAATTGATTAAGGTATAAATGAGAACCCTCGGAGAAATCCGGGGGGCTTTTAATTAGGAGTTATTGACGGAATCACATATTAATTGTTGTAAAAAAGCAGTTAATGGTTTAAAATGGTATCAAATAAATACGTATGTGGGGAAAATATGAAAAAAACAAAAGATTACAAGCCATCAAGAAGCCTGCGGGTAATTACTCAAAATAAAAAGTTGATTTCCAGTGTAATAATAATTGCGTATATTTTAATAATTATCGCAGTATTTTTTATATGTAATAAGAGTTTAGAAGATACAAACTATGTTGCTGAGATAATTAGCGGAATATTTGTTGTTGCGGGTTTAGTGGTGTCTGTTTTACAATATACTGCCTCTTGTGTGGAAAATTCTATTCTGCGTGATCAAGAGAAGAAAATTAAAGCTGCAGAGATGGCTAATCAATTTCAAGCTGAAATAATTCCATTGCTTAATACTTTAACGAGAGCATATAAAGAATCGGGTTTAGATAAATCGGTATTAAATACAATCGAGAATGCTGAAATGGTAATGTTTAATAAAGAAGAGGTAGATGGTATTATAAAAGAAGCAAAGTGTGATGTTGGAAGGGCTTTTACTGGTCTGTGTGTTGGACATTTAATCTATAATGGAAAAGTAAAAATACCAGATAAGGAATCAGTGAATGCAAAATTTGAAATAAGTCCAGAAGATAAAACAAGTGCAGAGAGAGAAATTAGCCAATGCATAAATGAATTAAGTAATAAACTTGAGTATTTTGGCATATGCTTTAATAGTGGAATTGCAGATGAGGAAACTGTTTATCAGTCATTACATCATGTTTTTTTTGAATGTGTTCATATGTTGTATATATTTATTTTTAGTCAAAATGAAACAGAGAGTGATAGATTATATTCCAACGTGTCATCTTTGTACTTAAAATGGAAAGAGCGTCATATAAACTTGGTAAATCAAGAAAAAGAAGAACTGCTTAATATGAAAAAGGATGTTCAGAGAAAAATAGTAGTGAAAGCAAAGAAGTGAGGCTTATGCCTCACTTTCTCTATCTATCAGTATTGAATTGATTACTGAATCCCAGTTGTTAGTGTCATCTTTGGGTATACCTAAAATGGTGTCATTTAAAATGTCATTAATAGGGAAATACATAATCATACCTCCTTTATGCTTCATAGCAAATGTAATGAAACAATATTCTACACTCATAGTATATTCAAAATATGTAAAAAATACAATATAAAATTGCATAAAATTTAAAAAAAGTTTACAAAGTGTCATTGCTGAACTCTTTTTTAGGGCACCGCAGACACCATTTATGTATTGTTTGGTATCTGCGGTCTTTTATTGTTCCCTATATTTAATAATGTTATAATGAGAAAGAAATGTTACAAAAAAGGAAAATATGCATGGATTAAATAAAAACTATAAAGGGGGCATAATATCTTGTTACTATTAGAACAGTACATTGAAAAGCGAAAACAAGAAGATGGAATAGACGAATTTGATAGTTCAAAGAAGATAGATAATATACAATTATGTATTAATTATATCTTTGAATATTTTAATGTCTATTTACCAGTTCAAGGGGCGGAGAAAAGGACGCCAAGTGAAAATAAATTGCTACTTAAATATGAGCATGAAATTAGGATGTATAGTAAAGATACGCAAGAATGGCTTGGCAAAATATATTGCGAGACGGGGCACAAAATAAATAAAACATTAGACAATTATTTGAATAAGCATCCTGAATTTTTTTTGTTCTATAAAGAGTCTGAATTAAGAAATATTTCTTACAATTATTATGCAGAAATAGTGAAAAAACGACCCTGCATTAAAAATCAAACTGAAGAATTGTATAGGCTAATCAAAGAGTATCATGATATTAGATGCGAATACGACGAAGAAGACAATCCAATAATTTCATCTGAGTTTTCGGAGTGGTTAAAGAATACTTGGGATAAATATAGGGTGAATTTAGTTTTAGCGGTAGCAGTATATATTGAAGTGTTTATGAATAATCAGGCATTATGGCCACCGGGGACCAGAAAGAAAACAGGATACTCTATCCCGGGGGTTGAATATGAGTATGATGATACCAAGGCTAATAACCGGTTTGGAGTTAATAGATATTTCAGTTTATATGGTGACAGGCCCTTTTTGAAAGGAAAGAAGAGACATTTAGAATTATTAATGATATATAGTTGGGAAGGTAAACGTGAATTATATCAAAAATTTTTGGAAGAAAATCCTGATTTATAAGAAGGTTCTTGTGATAAACTGTGGTCCTATGTCAAGATTTAAATTACTTTTTTAGTTATATATGTTTCCCGTTAGTGAAATGTAAAAAGAAGAATTTTGGTCAACTTTTGGACAACTCAATTTAGAAAAAGTTAGAAAAGTTATGAAAAACTGAAAAAAGATATGAAGATTCAAAAGTAGAGAAATACTCAGAAAAGTAGGATTTGAGGGAAGATAGAAAAGGTTATGAAAAGATATGAAAAATTTCATGTATAATTCATACCCGTAGTGTCGAGGGTTCGAATCCCCCTCTCGCTATTACAAAAAAGGAATCCAATCGGATTCCTTTTTTGTAATCTCAAGAAGACGTGTGAGAACCCACCAGGGTTCGAACTTGGTTAAGCTACGAGCAGGATAGACGCGAGCGATGTGGTAGGCTTGTGCTTGCACAAAAGCCTGACACATTGCGAGAGGATATACGGCGACAGCCGTCCAACGAGGAAAGCGAAGCTTTTCGAGTCTGCTCGTAGCTTCAAATAAATTGTAAGTTATAGATTTCTGCGGTATAATTAAACATATTTTATTGAATTAATTGAAATAGATTAGAATGATTAGCCAAAGGGGAAATAAGGAGCAAAAGATATGGCAAAAAAAGTATTAATATTATCAGGAAGTCCAAGAAAAGGCGGAAATTCAGACTTGTTGTGTGATGAATTTGTGCGTGGCGCAGTGGAAGCAGGACACGAGGTAGAGAAAATCCGTATACAGGAAAAGAAGATAGCCTGCTGTACCGGATGTAGTGTTTGTCAAGAAACAGGAAGCTGTGTAATTAAAGATGATATGACAGAGGTTATGCAGAAGATGATTGATTGTGATGTTATGGTTCTTGCAAGTCCTGTATATTTCTATTCAGTTGCGGCACAGTTAAAGGCAGTAATAGACCGAAGCTTTGCCCGTGGCACGGAAGTGACAAATAAAGAGATGTATTACATTATGACAGCGGCTGAGGCTGAAATAGAAACCATGGATACAACACTGGCGTGTTTACGTGGATATGCAGCCTGTGTAGAAGGTGCTGTAGAAAAAGGAGTCATTTGTGGAACGGGAGTATATAAGCCGGGAGAAATAAAGGATTCAAAGTATATGCAGGATGCGTATGAGATGGGAAAAACTGTTTAGTGTATATAAAGTAATTTGGATTATGTATAGGGTGTCTATCACAAAGATAGCCCCTTTTTTGATTTATTACCTCAATTCTCAAATTTATCTGAATAAAACCTCAAAAATCTCGAAAAATTCCCAAATTTCAAAAAAATATGTGGCATATTTTGTGCAGTTGTACTATAATTAATCTAAATGGGGCTTTGGAGGGAAAAAGATTGAAAACAGATAATTTATTTCAATTTTCAATAGATAATGCACTTGAATTTTGTGTTGTATTTGACTCCAACGGCAAGATTGTGTATGCGAATAAAACTGCAGAAGAAGACTTTGAATATGATGATAATCTTTGTGGTAAATATATAACGGAACTTTTTCCAAGAGAAATACAGATGCATTCCGGTGTAGTTAAGGTTGAGTGCGAGAAGATTAATGACAGGTTAAAACTTATGGCATACAGAGGTAATCGTACCTGCTTTCCTGTTAAGGCAAAGGTGTATACATATCAGAATGGTGCCGAGACTTTAAATGTTTGCATGGGCTATGATGTTACCAATGTGAATTTATTGGAGAAGCAGATTGACCAGGCAGAGCAGGAGACTGAGGATGCACAGAAGGTTAAGACGGAGTTTGTAGCCAATGTTACCCATGAATTACGTACACCTGTTAACGGCATATTGGGCAATACACTGGAACTTATTAAGGACGAAACCAATCCTTCCAAATTGAAACTGCTGCAACTGGTAGAACGCGGCTGTAAGGATATGAATGCCCTTATTAATAATATACTCGACTTTTCGAAACTCGAGGCGGGCAAATTCGTTCTGGAACCTCGCAAGATTGATTTTAGGAATATGGTTGAATATATTAAAGGCAACCATAGTAACCGGATTATCGAAAAGGGTTTGAATTTTTCCGTAAATGTATCTGCTGATATTCCACAATATGTAGTAGCGGATGAACTTCGTATTGTGCAGATACTAAATAATCTTATATCAAATGCGTACAAGTTTACATCCGTGGGTGGTATCCATGTTGAAATTGTAAAGACCGCCCAGATGGATAATAAAATAGAATTGTTTTTTATGGTAATTGATACCGGAATCGGTATAGCAAAGTCTGACCAGGACAAGCTTTTCCAAAGCTTCACTCAGGTGGATGCAAGTATTTCACGTAAGTATGGCGGAACAGGACTTGGACTTAATATTTGTAAGCAGCTGGCAGAACTTATGGGCGGCACCATTCATGTAGACAGTGATTTGGGGAAAGGAACTACTTTTTCCGTTGCTATATGGGTGGAACTTCCGGAGGATGAATATATAGCGGGCGCACCTGCTATTAATCTTGAAGATAATAAACCTCAGAATATTGCCGCTAATTTTGTTAATGACAAGATATGGCATTACGGTGAACCGGAGAATAAAGAAGAGATAGAGAAGAAAATGTCAAAGCTTATACTCAGTGTTGAAATGGAGAACTGGGAAAAAGCGGAGATGTTTGCTGAAACCGTGAAGCAATTGGTGGAGGAAGCACCAAGAGAAGTGAAGAGTGCTGCACTCCGAATGAAGATGGCAGTACAAAAGGGCGACTATGAGAAGGCTCAGGCAGCCTTTGAAATATTACAAGACATGGTATAAATGCGGAGGAGTACATGGGGGAAGTGTTAACTAATAAAAGTGTTCCACGGATACTTATAGTAGATGATGTGGAAACTAACAGATTTGTATTACGCAATATTATATCGGATATGGGGTATCAGCCTATACTTACAGAGAACGGAGAGCAGGCACTTAAAGTGGTGGAACGTATTAAACCGCAGCTTATTGTGCTTGATATTGCGATGCCCGATATGGACGGCTATGAGGTGTGCGGGCAGATTAAGAGTAATCCGGTCACAAGGGATATACCTATTATATTTATTTCGGCATTTGATGAACCGGAAGATATTGTTAAAGGTTTTTCCGTCGGTGGCGAAGACTACATTACCAAGCCTTTTATCCAGGAGGTTGTAAAGGCAAGAGTTGATATGCATCTTAAATTGTATGAGGCTAATCACAGTATTGCTGAGATGAACAGACAATTGCAGATTTCGTTCAGTGAGCAGCTCAAGCAAATGGAGCAGGAACGTAAAAGTGTACTTTATGCATTAATTCGTGTTGCCCGTGAGAATGCGGCATATGATGAGAAGCATATGGAAAGGGTAAGTTATAACTGCCGCATTTTAACTGAGGCAATGCAGCTGTCAACTACTTATGGACATTTGATTTCAGACAGTTATGTTGACAGGATTGAGCTGGCAGCGCCCCTATGTGATTTGGGCAATCTGGCAATACCTACAGATATTTTACAAAAGAAGGGTATACTTGACAAAGAAGAGTTTGAAGCTATGCAGAAGCACACAACAATTGGTGCAAAGATTCTTAAGGATGTCAAGGAGATTGGCAGCGATAACGGATTTATACGGATGGCAGAAGAAATCGCAGGCAGTCATCATGAGAACTGGGACGGAAGCGGTTATCCGGCAGGTATAAAAGGTGAAGAGATACCTCTCTCAGCCCAGATAGTTTCAATCGTAAGTGCATATAGTGCTTTGACAGAGAAACGTACATATCGTGATGCCTATGAGACAGACAATGCTTTTAAAATTATGGAAGCGGATGTGGGAATTAAGTTTAATCCGGATATATTCTCAATATTAAAAAGAATAGTAAGACAGCTTCATTAGTAAGGTGGTTATATATGACAGAGGACGAATTCCTGCGGATGTTCCGGTTTATGAAGGAACGCTACGGAATAAATTTGGAACGTAAGAAAGAGATTATTCAGGGTAGGCTTGATAACTATATAAGAACAGAAGGCTTTTATAATTATCATGAATATATGAATGCGATAGAGAAGGACATTACAGGTGACCTGGAAAGGGAGCTTGTTAATATCCTTACCACTAACCATACCTTTTTTATGAGGGAGTTTGAGCATTTTGATTTTCTGCGTCAGGTGGTATTGCCGGAACTTCGTAAAAAGGAAGAGGCTTCCAAGGATTTATGCATTTGGTGCGGCGCCGCATCTACGGGGCAGGAACCCTATATGCTGGCAATGCTTCTTAAGGACTTTTTCGGATTGGAACAGAATTCATGGGATACCAAGATACTGGCAACAGACATTTCTACCGAGGTTTTGAAGCAGGCCATGGAAGGCCGCTATACAAGTGAACAGGTAATGAGTCTTCCCGAGAATTGGAAACGTCGTTTCCTTCGTTCTATTTCCGGAGGGCAGTATGAAATAACCGGAGAATTAAAGGAAGAAGTGATTTTCAGACAGTTCAATCTTATGGATCCGTTTCCATTTAAGAGAAAAATGCATATAGTTTTTCTTAGAAATGTAATGATTTATTTTGATAAAGAAACAAAACAGGAATTAATACGAAAAGTATATGATGCAATGGCACCCGGAGGATATTTGTTTATTGGCAGAACTGAGGCGATTGACAGAAATGCCACAGATTTTGAACTTGTGCAGCCATCAGTTTTTCGTAAAAAGGAGGGAGAGAAAAGGGTATGCGTAAAATACGCGTATTAGTAGTTGAGGATTCGCTGGTATTCAGGGAATTGCTGGTGAAAAACCTTAACGCAGATCCCGGAATAGAAGTTGTAGCAGCGGCGAGGGACCCTTACGAAGCAAGAGATGCTATCTTAAAACACCAACCGGATGTTATGACCTTGGATTTGGAATTACCCAAGATGGGCGGTCTTGATTTCCTTAAGAAATTGATGCCCCAGTATCCACTTCCTGTGGTGGTGATAAGTTCCTTAAGCGAAAAGGTATTTGATGCAATGAACGCAGGAGCCGTGGATTTTGTGGCAAAGCCTTCCGGAACAGGACGTGAGCAGATTGAAGCATTTATACGGAATGAACTCCCGGTCAAGATAAAGGTTGCTTCAATTGCAAGGGTCGGACGTTGGAAAAAGGCACCGATAGAAGATGTGGGCCAGATTATTGAAGGTAACAATAAAAAAGATTTGATAGTAGCAATAGGAGCATCTACCGGAGGTACGGAAGCCATAGCTACAATATTAAAGGAATTTAAACAGGATATTCCGGGTGTTGTTATAGTACAACATATGCCTCCTAAGTTTACGGAGATTTATGCCGGCAGGTTAAATGATAAATGCCGGGTGTGCGTCAAAGAAGCGAAAGCAGGAGATTTGGTACGACCCGGACAGGTTCTGATTGCACCGGGAGGAGATGCCCATATGCAGCTTGTGAAGGTAAATGGTGTATATCAGGTGGCACTTAAAAAAAGCGAGAAAGTAAACGGTCACTGTCCTTCGGTTGATGTATTGTTTGATTCCGTGGCGAAGGTCGCAGGGGATAAAGCATTAGGTATCATTTTAACCGGAATGGGCGGAGACGGAGCCAAAGGACTTCTTGCAATGCGAAAAGCCGGAGCTAAGACAATCGGACAGGATGAATCCACATGTGTTGTATATGGAATGCCTAAGGTGGCATATGAAATCGGTGCAGTGGAATATCAGGAAAAATTGCCGGATATTGCCCGGAAAACATATTCTTTACTTAGCAAAATGTAGAAGGTAGAAAGGAAGAGCATATGAAAATATTATTAGCAGAAGACGATTTCGTAACGAGAAAATTCATGACAGGTTTTCTGTCAAAGTATGGGGAGTGCGATGTTACCGTTGATGGTATGGAGGCAGTTGATGCTTTTATGATGGCCCTTGAAGATGATGAGCCATATGATTTGGTGTGCCTTGATATTATGATGCCGGTTATGGATGGTTATCAGGCACTTATGGGAATACGCAATCTCGAAAAAGAAAGAGATATACCAAAAGAAAAAGCAGTTAAAGTAATTATGACCACAGCCCTTAATGATGAGAAAAACGTAAAAATGGCATTTGAACTGGGCTGTACGGTTTATTCAGGTAAGCCCATTGACCAGGACAGATTTGAACAGGCATTAAAAAAATTCGGTCTTATATAGAAAGGAGAGCTAAATGGCAGAAGAGTTTAACACACAAGGTATGCTTGAGCTGTACTTGTTTGAAAACGGACAACTGCTTGAACGGCTTCAGGAAATAGTGCTGGAACAAAAAGACGATGATTGCTTCGATGAAGAGGCTATTAACGAGATCTTCCGTGCGATGCATACCATAAAGGGTTCGTCGGGAGTTATGATGTTTGATGAGATAACCAAGATTTCTCACAAACTCGAGGATGTATTCTTTTACCTAAGAGAATCAAAGCCGGATAATGTTCCGCATATGGAATTGGTAGAACACGTTTTACAGGTAGTTGACTTTATTACAAGTGAAATGATTAAACTGCAAAACGGTGATTCGGCAGATGGAAGTTCGGCAGATTACCTTGTGGCATTGGATGAGTTTCTTAACAAGATTAAAGGTGGCAAGGGAGAAGCAGAAAAAGAAATCAAAGAAAATGTTCATGAGGAGCCTCAGCAATTCTATATTGCTCCCATGGCAACGGCTGCAAGCCGCTTTTATAAGATTTATTTAACATTCCAGCCGGATCTTCAGCTGGCTAACGTACACGCATACAAGACCGTTTATGCATTGAAGGAAATAGCAGAGGATTTATTGCATTATCCTGAGGATATCATTTCCGATGAAAAAGCAGCAGACGAAATTCTTGAAAATGGATTTAAAATGCTTCTTCAGGCACAATGCAGTGAGGAAGATATCCGCGGAATCATAAAAGAAGGCTATGATATCAAGAAAGCAGATATCTATGAATGTAACGCCAAGGAATTCCAGCAGGGATTTGACAGCATAGGTTCTGAGATTAGAATTGACTTGGAATCAAGCGTGGAAGATATAGAAGCAAAAGCTGCTTCGGGAATGTATGTAATAGATCCCGGGGCTTCAAAGGCAGAAGCAGAGAAAAAGACTATTGCACCCGGTGATTTCGTTATTGAGTCTAAAGAGCCCGGTAAGGCCAAGAAACTTGCAAAGGATAAGCCGAAAAAGGCCGAGAAAGCAGCCCTTATAAGTGTGGATGTACATAAAATGGACATGCTTATGGATTTAATAGGTGAACTTGTAATATCCCAATCGGTTGTTTTGCAGAATCCGGATTTGAAGGTGCCGGGACTGAAACTTGATAATTTTAATAAAGCAGCAGGTCAGATGACCAAGATATCAACGGATTTACAGAATGTAATTATGAGCATGCGAATGATGCCTCTTACCAATACTTTCCAGAAGATGAACCGTATTGTGTTTGACGTATCAAGAAAACTCGGTAAAGAGATTGAATTTGAGATGATAGGCGATCAGACAGAAGTAGATAAGAATGTTATTGAGCATATTTCAGATCCGCTTATGCATCTTGTAAGAAATTCTGTTGACCATGGTATAGAAATGCCTGATGAACGTGCCAAGGCAGGAAAAACTGAAAAAGGAAAAGTTACATTAACCGCCAAAACAGAATCCGGAAAAGTGTGGATTATAGTTCAGGATAACGGAAAAGGACTTGACAGACATAAAATCCTTGCGAAAGCCAGAAAGCAGGGTATCCTTGAGTGGACAAAGGCAGACAATGATTATACCGACAAAGAAGTTTATCAGTTCATAACTCTTCCGGGATTTTCCACTAACGAACAGGTTACGGAATATTCGGGACGTGGAGTAGGAATGGACGTTGTAGTATCAAATCTACAGTCAATCGGAGGAAGTCTTGAAATTGAAAGTACTCCGGGACGGGGAAGCCAGATGATACTGAAAATACCTCTGACTTTGGCAATTATTGACGGTATTGTAATGTATGTGGGCAAATCTGCATTCGTTATTGAAACCGGTGTTGTAAAAGAGTTTATCGGTATGAAACCCGGTATGATACAGTCAGAACCGGACGGAACGGAATTTGTGATGGTCCGTGGTGATTGCTACCCTGTTGTACGGATAGGTGAACGCTATCAGATTAGTACCTATGATTCTAACCGGGATGAGCAGATGATGGTGCTTGTAGAGCTTGAGGGTAAATTGTTATGTCTGATTGTAGATGAGTTAATCGGAAAACAGGAAATCGTAGTAAAGCCTATTCCCGATTATATAAAGAGAGTACAGGGCTTATCCGGATGTACACAGTTAGGTGACGGAAGTATAGCTTTAATACTCGATGCAGCCGGACTGATTGAGTAAAATAGAGAAAGGAATAAGTTACGTATGAGTGAAACAGAAACACGAAAGACAAACAAGTATGTAACCTTTAAGTCGGGAAATGAGTATTTTGCCCTTCAGATAAAATATGTTAATGAAATCATAGTTTATCAGGAAATTACGGAGATTCCCGAAAGTGAAGAGTTCATAAAGGGTCTTATTAATCTTAGAGGTAAAATTATACCGGTTATAGATGTAAGAGTCAGATTTAAGCAGGAACCGATAGAATACACAGACAGAACCTGTATTATTGTAATTAATGTAAAAGAACAGGTGGTAGGTCTCATTGTTGAGAAGATTGCTGAAGTTGTTGAAATTGCAGAAGAAGATATTCTGCCACCTCCTTCGGTAACAATTGGTCATGAAGAAAAGACACAGAATCAATATGTATATGGTATCGGTAAAGTTGGCGAGGGCGTTAAACTATTACTTGATCCTGACAGACTATTAAAAGATGAAGAAATGTTGATGTTAGAACAGGCAGCTGAAGAAACAAACGAAGAAGGAGAATAGGAACAATGAAAATGGCAAAAAATATTAAAATGCACACATCGCTTATTGTTGGTTTCAGTATATTATTTTGCTTAATAATATTTACACTATATGCAGGGTACACAACTGCAGCAACTATTATTACTAAGGAAGATCCGGCGGCATATTTGAGTAGTTATGCAAATTTTACAGCTATAATATTTGTTGTATTTTTTATTATAGTAGGTGGTATTTCAGTTGTTCTTACAAGAAAAATCAGAATTGAAATGAAACGCCTTAACAGAATTGCAGATGAACTTGCAGTTGGCAAGGTTGATGTAGAAATTGGTGATTTTGGCAATGACGAATTCGGCCAGGTATTGGCGTCTTTCCAGAAAGTAATTGATAATGTACAGTATCAGTCAGGAATTGCAGAAGAGGTTGCAAACGGTAATTTTACTGTAGAGGTGGAGTCTAAATGTGAAGATGACCTTATGGGACAGTCTCTTAGCAAAATGGTGGAGAATAACTACGCTACAATGAGTAATATTAAGGATGCGGCTTATCAGGTAACAACAAGTTCATCGCAGGTAGCAAGTGCAAGTGAAGCTTTAGCACAGGGGTCTACAGAACAGGCGAGTGCCATTGAACAGATTACGGCATCTATTGATGATGTGGCTGACAGAACAAAAGAAAATGCAACACAGGCAAATGTAGCGGCTGAACTTATGACCAAAGCAATCGAAGAGGTTAAAAAAGGTAATAAAGAAATGCAGGAGATGGTTGTTGCAATGGATGATATCAACAATGCATCTGAGAGTATTTCAAAAATTATAAAGGTAATTGATGATATTGCTTTCCAGACAAATATTTTAGCTTTGAATGCAGCAGTTGAAGCGGCAAGAGCGGGTGATGCAGGAAAAGGTTTTGCTGTAGTTGCTGAAGAAGTTCGTAACCTTGCGGCAAAGAGTGCGGCGGCAGCAGCAGAAACAGCAGAAATGATTGAAGATTCAATCCGTAAAGTTGAAGCAGGTTCTAAGATAGCAAATAAGACAGCAGAGGCGTTGGGAGAAATCACGACAGTTGTAAAGAAGAGTGAAACAATTGTAAATGAGATTGCAGAAGCTTCCAATTATCAGGCAACAGCAATTGCTCAGATTGACCAGGCTATTGAGCAGGTATCACAGGTAGTTCAGACAAACTCTGCAACAAGTGAAGAATGTGCGGCAGCCAGCGTTGAATTGTCTAATCAGGCAGCACGTGTTCGTGAATTGGTTTCTGTATACAATTTGGGTGATGGAATTGCAAAAGCGAAATCTTATAAAGCTCCCCAAAAACATGTAGAGCAGACAGAACCGGTTATTTCCCTGAAAGATGGTTTTGGTAAATATTAAGTATAGGTAAACTTTGCGCATACTAACGTCTGGTTCGTAGCAGCCGTTAGTATGCACTTTTATTATCGGGAAGGAGGATTTGGCTTGAAGCATATAACTTTTTCAGACGAAAATCAAAGAAAAATAGAGATATTTTTGCTAGTGGTATATACAATTTATTCATTGGGCATATTTGCTTATGGTATAAACAACGAGTGGAATATCTGGAGTGACTTTATTGTCATAGTCTGTTTTATGGCTCCATGGGGTGTTTACTTGACTCGTACAGGTACATATACGTTTAGAGCGGTCTTTTCTTCCATCATGATGCAGTGTGGTTTAGTGGTTTTTGGAATTCATGTAGACAATATTTTTAATGTATTGCCACTGTTTTATATTTTTGTGGTATTGTTTGGAACGTATGGAATACCCAAAATAATTTATTCAAATATAATTACAACTTTGTTTATCTTTTTCTGGCAGGGGGCAGTTGCGGGAAATATTCCGTACAGTACTCAGACACAGGTTTTAATGTCTGTTTCCCAGCTTGCTTCAACATTGCTTTTGGAGTATGTTGTGTATGTGTGGACAAGGCAGAACAGCCTGGGCAGCAAACAATTATTGGATATTATTGAAGAATTAAAGGTAGTGGAAAGAAGTAAGGATGACTTTGTTGCCAATGTAAGTCATGAAATCAGGACACCGATTAATACTATCTGTGGAATGAGTGAATTGTTATTGGAAAAAGATTTGCCTTACGACATAAAGGAAAATATACGTTATATTCAGATGGCAGGACGAAACCTTACAGGTGTTGTGAGGGATATTCTTGATTTTTCGGAATTACAGTCCGGTAAAATTGAAATAGAGGAGGAGGCATATAATATTGCCTCCACCGTTAATGATGTCATTAATATGGCATTAGCATTGAAGGAAGATAGAGAGATCGAACTTATTGTTGATTGTAATGCGAATATTCCCTCGGTCCTTTTGGGAGATGAGAAGAAACTTCGCAGAATTATAATGAATCTTGTAAGTAACGGAATTAAATTTACGGAAAACGGATGTGTCAGTATCAGGGTGTCTTTCCGTAAAGAAGAGTACGGAATTAATCTGATTATATCAGTTAAAGATACAGGAATAGGAATAAGCGAAGCAGATTTGGAAAATCTGTTCAAAGGATTTAAACAGGTAGATTCCAGCAGAAAACGTCAGGAAGGCGGTTTGGGACTGGGACTTGCCATAACAAACGTGCTTGTAAATAAAATGGGCGGTGCCCTTACTATTAAGAGTAAACCCGGCAGAGGAACAACGGTTCAGATTGTAGTACCTCAAAAGGTGCTTGACGAGACACCTATAGCATCAATAAATGACAGACAGAATGTCAATGTTGCCACATATATTGATATGGAGCAGTTTGAGGAAATAGCCATCAGGGAAGAATACTCTAACAGTATTATTCATATGGTGGAACAACTTAGGGGTAAATGTCATGTTTGCCGTAATCTGGCAGAACTTCAGAGAAGAGAATCAAAAGAACGATTTTCACATATTTTTATAAGTCTTGTGGAATATAAAGAGGACCCTGTATATTTTGATGAGTTGTCCAGAAAGACCCGTGTTATTGTTGTTTTAGACAGATTTGAGGAAAAGGAATTGCATAATGCAAATCTGCTTAAAATATATAAACCATTTTATATTTTGACGATTGTATCTGTATTAAACGGAATGACAGATAATGACGGCGGTGAAGGAATTAAGCATGCTAAATTCACAACCGTAGATACTCATGTCATGGTGGTTGATGATAATCAGATGAATTTAAGGGTAGCGGAGGAACTGCTTTCAAGATATGCAATTAAAGTAACAACTGCAAGCAGTGGAAGAGAAGCATTGCAAAAGGTAATGAAGGCGGAATATGATTTTATTTTTATGGATCATATGATGCCGGAAATGGATGGCGCCGAGACGCTTCACCATATACGTCACAGAATCGGTACATATTATCAGAAAGTACCTGTTATTGCTCTTACGGCTAATGCTGTTGCAGGAACAAGGGAGATGCTTATTTCGGAAGGATTTAATGATTTCCTTGAAAAGCCTATTGAATGTTCTGTGCTGGAACGTGTTTTGAAGAGACACTTAAGTCCGGAGAAAATTGTATATCTGGATATGGTTAATTATGAAGGAAAAGAGCAGATTGTTCAAGGTGAAGAAATATTGCCCGAGGAAGAAAAATCTGAACAGGATGGGCTTGTGATAGATGGTATTGATGTTGAAAAAGGAATTCTTTATTGCGGAGGTGAAGAACAGTATATAGCCATCCTTAAAGGATATTGTGAGGATTGGAGCGGCTCGGGAATGCGGGTTGTGAATGCAT
The DNA here is from genome assembly GCA_964528145.1 of uncultured Lachnospiraceae bacterium. Classification (GTDB taxonomy): domain Bacteria; phylum Bacillota; class Clostridia; order Lachnospirales; family Lachnospiraceae; genus Acetatifactor. The sequence goes on from CAZGSF010000003.1 coordinate 26,962, forward strand.
ATAAGAAAAAAGACTGGGACAACTATACCATTGCAGTTCATGGTCTAAAAGGAGCAATGCGTACAATCGGTGCCACGGAAGTTTCGGAGCTTGCAAAAAAATTGGAGTTTGCAGGAAAAGGAAATGATATCGAGTATATTCTTAATAATCATGAACGGTTTATAGAGGAATATACCGGACTTCTTCAATGTTTACAGGACAACCGGATTATTAATCCGGAGGGTATTGAATTCAATAAACTTTGTGAAGAAATGCAGGATGAAAGCGAAGGAGCAGAATGTGATGAACTTCCTGAAATTTCCAACGAGGAAATTGATAAAAAGATGTCGGAAATGGAGATGGCAGCTTATAATCTGGATGGCGAATTGATAATGTCAATAATAGATGAGTTGCAGAAATATCAGTACAAGGGTTATAGGATGAATGAAATTTTAGAACCTGTAAAACGCAAGGTAGAGATGTGTGATTACATATCAGCGGCAGATTATGCCGTTAAGTGGAAAGAAAGCATAGCGGATAAGGAGAGATAATAGATGTGGAAAAGATTAATCCAACTGGTATCCGATAAAGACAGTGATTTAAGGGAGCGTATGCTTAGAACCATTATTTTCTTAGGCGGATTGGCATCAATCGTATCAGGTGCGGAGATGATTATTATCAGCAAAATGGAAACAGAAATAGTTTGTATGATGTCAGCATTGTTTATTATAATGGCAATCAGCGTAATTATGGTGTTTAAGTTCCGTAAAAATGAGCTTGCGGCCATGTTTTTGGCAGTGGCAGTTGCCATGATACTGTTTCCGATTATGTATATATTGGGAGGAGGCATAGACAGTGGTACCCCGGTAATGCTGACATTGGGAATATTATATATTTATGTAATGTTTTCCGGTAAGAAGGTATGGTTATTCCTTTTTCTGACCATGATGTCCTATGGAGTTACCTTCTGGCTATCCTACAAGTATCCTGAAATAATAAAAAGTATGCCGTCTTTAACTGCAATATATCTTGATACTTATTTATCTGTTGTTATTGTAGGACTCATTGGTGGTATAATTATAAAAGCCCATATGAAGGTGTATGAGGCGGAGCATGATTTGAATATAAAGCAGACTAAGGAACTTGAGAGGAGTAATGCCGCAAGAAATGCTTTCTTTGCAAATATGAGCCACGAAATTCGAACTCCTATTAACGCTATTATTGGCTTAAACGAAATGATTATCAGGTCAAATCCCGGCAGTGAAATACAGGAATATGCAAGGGATATTCAGGCTGCCAGTAAGATGCTTCTCAATCAGGTTAATGATATTCTTGAATTATCACAGCTTGAAATGGAGAAAATGAGTATTACGTCGGAACCTTATTATACAAAGGATATGCTAAGAGACCTGATAGAACTGGTTAGGGTTCAGGCGGAAAAGAAAAGTCTGGAATTTTATCTTGACATAGATAAGAATCTTCCTACAGCGTTGCAGGGGGATGAGAGACGGTTAAAACAGGTATTGCTTAATATTCTTGACAATGCAGTAAAATATACAAAAGAAGGATCTGTTACGTTTTCCGTATTAAGTGAACCTTGTGATAATGGGGAAGTATTGCTTAAGATGAAGGTATCTGATACCGGAATCGGAATCCGTAAGGAGGATTTGTCCAGTATATATGATGCCTTTAACAGATTTGATGAAAAGAAAAACAAACGAATCCTGGGAAATGGTTTGGGACTTTCAATTACCAAGCAGTTAGTGGACTTAATGGGCGGCGATATTACGGTAGACAGTATTTATACAAAGGGTACTGTGTTTACGGTAACACTGCGTCAGCCGGTTGTTGATAATAAGCCTATCGGAGATGTTAACTACCTTGGCAGAAAACTTGAAAAAGCTGAGGAATACAAACCTCTTTTTGAAGCTCCCGAGGCAAGGATACTTATTGTGGATGACAGCAAAATGAACCGTATGGTAGCATCAAGACTTTTATCATCAACAAAGGTACAGATAGATGTTGCATGTGGTGGTGTTGAATGTCTGGAAATGACATCGAAGAAATTTTATCATGTTATTTTGCTTGATTACATGATGCCGGATATGAGTGGTCCTGAAGTACTTAAAGAACTTAGAAAACGTGAAGACGGTTTGATAAAAGAAACTGCGATAATAGCACTTACGGGTAATGTTTTGTTTGACGCAAGGCAGCAATGTCTGTCAGAAGGCTTTGACGGATATGTGGAAAAACCCATTCAGGGAAAACTTTTGGAAGAAGAAATATTGAAATTCCTGCCTCCTGATATCATTGAATATCAGGAAGTTGATGAGAATAATCATATTCTCAGGGAGCCTGAACATTTTGGTCGGATTCAGAAATTGTCTCGAAGAAGAAGGAAAAAAGTATGTATAACAACGGATTGTACCTGCGATATACCTACAGAGCTTCTTGAAAAGTATGATGTTAAGGTTATGTATCTGTATATAAAAACACCTAACGGAAGATTTGCAGATACCAGAGAAATTGATTCAGACAGTATTGAACAATATATATCTTCTGAGAGCAGTACCGCATATGGGGATAAGGTGTCGGTTGAAGAATATGAAGAGTTTTTTGCAGAGGCACTTACACAGGCGGATGATGTGATTCATATATCTCTTGCATCAAGATGTGGAAAGAGTTATGGGGTTGCATGTATGGCAGCAAAGTGTTTTGACCATGTTCATATAATTGATTCGGGCCAAATATCATGCGGGCAGGCATTATTGACCTTACATGCGTCTAAAATGGCGTTGGAAGGAAAAAATGCCGGTGAAATTTGTGACAGGCTTGAGAAAATGGTATCCAATGTCCATACAAGATTTATTATGCCTAGCGCGGATATATTTTATAATAACGGAAGAACCAACGCTTTTGTGGCAACCGTCTGCAGGGCATTTCAGCTTCATCCTTATGCAGGTATGATACAAAAGAAGGCGGCAATGCGTGCGCTACTGGGAGGTACTATTGAAAGTGCATGGCGTCAGGGTATATACTGGATGTTCCATGGAAAGAAAAATATTGACAGCGAGGTTGTATTTATAACCCATGTAGGCTGCAGCGTAAAGCAGCAGGAATGGATAAAACGGGAGATTTTGAAGCGTGTGCCGTTTAAAGAGGTTATAATACAAAAGGCATCATTCACCAGTGCGTGTAATGTAGGTATAGGTTCGATAGGAATATCTTACTATATTAATAAAAAATAATTATATATATCAGTTATTAAGAGGTGACAATATGAGAATTGGAATGGGATATGATGTACACCGACTTGTAGAAGGAAGGGACTGTATTATCGGCGGTGTTAATATACCATATGAAAAGGGACTTTTGGGACATTCCGATGCAGACGTACTGCTTCATGCTATTTCCGATGCATTGCTTGGCGCGGCGGCTCTTGGAGATATAGGCAAGCATTTCCCTGATACGGACCCTGAGTATAAAGGGATTTCCTCCATCATATTATTAAGTAAGGTGGGAGAATTACTGGAGGAGAATTTTTTCCTTATAGAAAATATAGATGCTACCATTATAGCGCAGGCACCTAAAATGCGTCCCTTTATAGATACCATGCGTCAAAATATAGCAGACGCATTGGGGATTGACATTGCACAGGTGAATGTTAAGGCAACCACAGAAGAGGGACTGGGTTTTACAGGAACAGGTGAAGGTATATCCGCCCAGGCAATATGTATGCTTACAAGTCCCATAAATTTGGCGCAAAGTTCTGTTAATATCGGTGAATTGACTCAGAATACCGGCAAGGCATGTGCAGGCTGCGGCGGTTGTCCCCATGCAGGAAAGTGATGGAATTATAAGAAAAGGGTTGACAAAACGGATTGTTTTGCATAACTTGAAGAAGGTGATTATATGGGATTTATAAGAAATATAAAAGAAGAAATTGCAATTATTCGTGAACGTGACCCTGCTATACATTCCAATATGGAGGTATTTCTTTATCCAAGCTTTAAGGTGATGATTCATTACAGAATGGCTCACAGGTTATATGTGAAGGGGCATTATTTCTGGGCAAGGTATATTTCCCAGAGGGCGGCAAGAAGAACAGGAATAGAGATTCATCCCGGAGCACAGATAGGTAAGGGGCTTTTTATTGACCACGGAAATGGTGTTATAATAGGAGAGACTACTATTATAGGAGATAATGTGACCTTGTATCAGGGTGTAACTCTGGGAGGTACCGGTAAGGAACACGGAAAGCGACATCCTACCATCGGTAATAATGTTATGATTAGTGCCGGAGCCAAAATACTGGGGTCATTTACTATAGGTGACAATTCCAAGATAGGAGCCGGAAGTGTGGTACTAAGCGAAGTCCCACCTAATTCAACTGTTGTCGGCGTGCCCGGACGGGTGGTTAAACGTAATAACATAGCCCTGCCTCAGGATACAATGAACCAAACGGACCTTCCCGACCCTGTAAAGGAGGATATTGCGGGACTTAGGGCTGCGGATACAGAAATAATTAACCGTTTGCTTGAATTGGAAAAAGAATTAAAAATGCTTCGCAATGATTGTAAATGCGATACAGATAAAAAGGATGAAAATGAGGAGAAATAAGATGAAGATTTATAATACCCTGACCAGAAATGTGGAAGAATTTGTGCCGAATGTTGAAGGTAAAGTTAATATGTATACATGCGGACCTACAGTATACCATTTTGCACACATAGGTAATCTTAGAAGTTATATTATGGAAGATGTGTTGGAAAAGATATTACGCTATTCTGATTATGATGTGAAGCGTGTTATGAATATTACAGACGTAGGACACTTATCTTCTGATGCGGATACCGGAGAGGATAAAATGCTTAAAGGTGCTAAAAGGGAAAATAAAACTATTATGGAGATTGCCAAGTTTTATACAGATGCATTTTTCTCTGATTGTGCAAAGCTTAACATAAAAACTCCCGATGTGGTGGAGCCTGCAACCAATTGTATTGATAATTTTATTGAAATGATTCAGGTTCTTCTTGAGAAGGGTTATGCTTACAGGGCAGGAGAGAATATTTATTTTGATACTTCAAAGCTTGATGCTTATTATGTGTTCGGTAATCAGACAGAGGAAGAACTTATGGTAGGTGTCCGTGATGATGTAACAGAAGACGAGAATAAAAAGAATAAAAACGATTTCGTTCTTTGGTTTACCAAGTCAAAATTCGAGGATCAGGCACTTAAATGGGATAGTCCCTGGGGTGTGGGATATCCCGGATGGCATATTGAGTGTTCATGCATAAGTATGAAACATTTAGGTGAGTACATGGATATTCATTGTGGCGGTATTGATAATATGTTCCCCCACCATACAAATGAAATTGCCCAGAGTGAGGCATATCTTGGACATAAATGGTGTAATTACTGGTTCCATGTTCATCACTTAAATGATCAGTCCGGTAAAATGAGCAAATCAAAGGGTGAATTTTTGACTGTATCTTTACTTGAGAATAAAGGTTATGACCCTTTGGCTTATAGATTTTTCTGCTTACAGTCCCATTATCGCAAACCTCTTATTTTCTCTTTTGAGGCATTGGACCAGGCGGCAGGTACTTATAAAAAATTAAAAAAACGTATTCTTGAACTTTCAAGGGAAGGCGTTGTGGATGAAACGTCAGTAAATGAATTTAAGGCTAAATTCGTAGAAACCGTAGGTAACGATGTAAATACATCCATGGGAATTACACTTGTATATGATGTTCTTAAGTCAGAGTTAAATGATGTAACAAAACGCGCTATTATTGAAGGCTATGATTATGTTTTAAGCCTGGATTTATTAAAAGAAGAGGCGAAAGAATCAGCAGATGTTGATTTAGAACTTGAAAGCTATGTTCTTGCAAAAATAGAGGAGCGTAAGGCAGCAAAGAAGGAGAAAAACTTTGCTCTTGCCGATGCAATCAGAGACGAACTGCTTGAGAAAGGTATTATCCTTGAAGATACCAGAGAGGGTGTTAAATGGAAAAAGGCATAATTGAGCAGATTAAATTAACCTTTGATTGTAAGGAACAGGATGTGCGGGCATATTCTCCGCTTACTCTTGCGTATATCGGTGATGCTGTATATGATTTAATAATACGTAGCGTAGTGGTGGAACGGGCTAACCGTTCTGCCAATGATTTACATAAGAAAACCGTGCGTTATGTTAAGGCAGAGACTCAGGCTGCAATGATTATGGCATTGCAGGAGGAACTTACCGAAGAAGAGGTGGCAGTGTATAAAAGAGGGCGCAATGCCAAATCACATACCATGGCAAAGAACGCTTCCATGTCTGATTACCGTAAGGCTACGGGATTTGAAGCCTTGATGGGATATTTATATCTTACAAATCAGACGGACAGATTTTTGTATCTTGTAAAAAAGGGAATTGAACTTACAGGAATGCAGATTTAGGAAAGGTATATTAGTGTAATGAGATATCAGGAATTTACTATAGAAGGCAGAAATGCCGTGTTGGAAGCATATCGCTCAGGGAAACCCATTGACAAGCTTTTTATATTGGACGGCTGTCAGGATGGCCCTGTTATGACCATAAAAAGAGAAGCTAAGAAGCAGGATACAATGGTACGTTTTGTGACCAAGGAACGTCTTGACCAGATGTCTGAGACCGGTAAGCATCAGGGTGTCATTGCTTATGCAGCGGCCTACGAGTATGCCGAGGTGGAGGATATTCTAAAGGCGGCAGAGGATAAAGGGGAGGCACCTTTTATTTTTCTGCTTGATAATATTGAGGACCCCCATAATCTTGGTGCGATAATCCGTACAGCCAATCTGGCAGGTGCCCATGGGGTTATTATTCCGAAAAACAGAGCGGCAGGACTTACTGCAACTGTTGCAAGAACCTCTGCGGGAGCACTTAATTATACTCCGGTTGCAAAGGTTACAAATCTTGGCAAAACAATCGAGGATTTAAAGCAGAAGGGCTTATGGTTTGTGTGTGCGGATATGGATGGCACCTGCATGTATAATCTGGATTTAAAAGGTCCTATCGGACTTGTCATTGGCAATGAGGGCGAAGGCGTAGGACGACTTGTGAAAGAAAAGTGCGATTTTGTTGCATCCATTCCAATGAAGGGTGATATTGATTCTTTGAATGCTTCCGTGGCAGCAGGTGTACTTGCTTATGAAATAGTTAGACAACGTATGTAAGGGGATAAAATGATAGCAGATTACAGTAATTATACTGATGAAGAATTAATACTGCGTTTAAGAGACGGTGATAATGCAGTAACGGATTATATTATGGAAAAGTATAAAAATCTTGTGAGAAGCAAAGCCAAATCAATGTTTATATTGGGTGCAGACAGTGATGATCTGATTCAGGAAGGCATGATAGGGCTATTTAAAGCCATAAGGGATTATGACAGCGGGCGGGATGCCAGCTTTGCCACTTTTGCAGATTTATGTGTCAGCAGGCAAATGTATACGGCAGTGCAGGCGGCACGCAGACAAAAGCATACACCCCTTAATTCATACATATCGCTTTACGGGGGAAATAAGGACGATGCTGATGGTGAAGAATTTGAATTAATTAATTCACTTGTATCCAACGTGGAGATAAATCCCGAAGAATTACTAATTGATAAAGAAAATGTTGAAAACCTTGTGAAACGTATTGAGAAAGAATTAAGCCCCTTTGAGAATCAGGTGTTAGATTTGTATCTTACGGGAATGGGGTATACCCAGATTGCCAAAGTTTTGGGCAAAGATGATAAATCAACAGACAATGCACTGTCAAGAATAAAAAATAAAGTTAAAAAAATATTAAAAAAGTAGGTATTTAATTGACAATATAATAAATACCTACTATTATATTGGAGAAAAACAAACTGACCGACTGGTCGGACGGAATAAATCAAATGTCTGAAAGGATGAAATTATGATATCAAAGTTCAGTGTTAAAAAGCCATATACGGTTTTGGTGGGAGTTATTCTTGTAATAGTATTGGGTGTTGTTTCTTTTACCAAAATGACTGCAGATTTGCTCCCCAGTATTAATCTTCCTTATGTTGTGGTAATGACTACATATGTGGGAGCCAGTCCCGAAACGGTGGAAATGGTAGTTACCAAGCCTGTGGAATCGGCAATGGCTACAGTTAGTAATATTGAAAATGTAAGCTCAGTATCCAGTGAAAATTATTCAATGGTTATCCTGCAGTTTGCCCAGACAGCAGACATGAATGCAGTGTCTCTTGAAATAAGGGAAAGTCTGGATCAACTTGAATCTTACTGGGATGATTCGGTGGGAAGTCCCATTATTATGAAGTTAAACCCTGATATGTTGCCGGTTATGATTGCAGCAGTGGGTGTTGAAGGGATGGATAATACAGAAGTAAGCGATTATGTTCAGAATGAAATTATTCCGGAACTTGAAAGTATAGAAGGTGTGGCGTCAGCATCGGCGTCAGGCCTTATTGAAGAGAAAATTAATGTAATTATCAGACAGGAAAAAATTGATGAAATTAATGCCGGAATTTTTTCTTCGATTGATGATTCCATGGCGGAAGCGGAAAAAGAACTGGCAGACGGCAGAGCTGAAATTCTGGACGGTCAGAAAGAGCTTGCCGATGCACAGAAGGAATTAAATACGGGTAAAGCTGAACTTGCACAAAAGAAAGCAGAGTTTGAAGACGGAAAAACCGAACTCACAAACCAGCAGAATGCAACTGCAGCCCAGCTTGCAGAGGCAGAAAAACAGCTTCTTACTGCAAAAGCAGACCTGGAAGCTGCCAAAATAGATATCACAACTCAGATTGCTACCATACAGCAGATGGCAAACGGACTTAAAGAAATAAATAAAAAACTTGCGGAAGCTGAAGCCCAGAAGACAGAACTTCAGGCAACAAAAGATAGCCTGCAAGGTGTAATTGATGGTCTTAATTCAGGGGTAGAGCAAATCCAGGTAGCTACGGTTAAAGGATTGCTTGCATCGGGAACATTGCCGGAAGAATTAACTGTAATTATACAGGGTAATCTTGATTTGTATGAAAGCGAAGATCCTGCCGTTAAGAAAACATGGGCTGAAATATGGCCTACGCTGAGTGCTGTTTTGACGCCGGTTATGACTGAAATGACAGGACAGATAGCACAAATAGATGAAGGTATTGCGCAAATTGATGTCGGATTGACAACCCTGAATCAAAAGAAAGAGGAAATGAATGCAGCAATTAGTGCAAATACCGGAACCTTGGGAGCTACTAAATATATTGAAACACTTAATGCCCAGCTTACTGAAATAAATAATAATATTATAAAGGTAGATGCCGGACTTGTAGAGCTTGGTCAGGGTAAACTGACTGCGTCAATTGAACTTTCAAAGGTTAATTCACAGATGGCTTTGGGTGAATACCAGATAAATTCGGCAGAAACTGAACTTGAAAGTGCTGAAAGCCAGATTAAATCAGGAAAAGAGCAGCTTGCGGATGCTTTATCTCAAATAGAGGATGGCGAGAAGCAGCTTGCTGATGCAAGGGAAGATGCATATGACAGCGCGGATATGACAGAGGTGCTTACTGTCGATACGGTTAAATCACTTCTTACTGCACAGAATTTTTCTATGCCGGCAGGATATGTTAATGAAGATGGTATGGATTACATGGTGCGTATCGGCGACAAACCGGAAGATATAGAAGATTTGAAAAAACTCCCCCTCTTAAATCTTCACATGGATGGAGTGGACATTATTACCTTGGAGGATGTGGCAGATGTATTCTATACCGATAACTCAGAAGAGGTATATACCAATGTAAACGGCGCACCGGGTGTTATGCTTACTATTCAGAAACAGACAGGATATTCAACCGGTGAGGTTTCTGATAAGTTACTTGACCGTTTTGAACGTTTGATGGGAGAAAACACGGATTTAAGTATTATTGCACTGATGGACCAGGGTATATATATTGATTTGGTTATGGATTCAATTGGAAGCAGTTTGCTTTGGGGTGCAGTGCTTGCTGTTCTCATATTGGTTGTTTTCCTTAAGGATATAAAACCTACAATTGTAATTGCACTTTCGATTCCCGTCAGTCTTGTTACTACAATTGTGTGTATGTATTTTAGCGGTGTAACCCTTAATGTTATATCCCTTTCGGGTCTTGCTCTCGGTGTAGGTATGTTAGTTGATAACTCTATTGTTGTTATCGAGAATATCTATCGTTTGCGCAGTGAGGGAAGAAGCATGAAGGAGGCCTCTATTGAAGGTGCAAGAGAGGTTGCAGGTGCGATTGTAGCATCTACACTTACAACGGTTTGTGTATTCCTTCCCATAGTATTTACAGAGGGTATTACCAGACAGTTGTTTGTTGATATGGGACTTACAATTGCGTATTCACTACTTGCCAGTCTGGTGATAGCGCTTACAGTGGTTCCGGCAATGTCTTCTAAGATGTTAAATAAGACAAAAGATATAACTGACAGTAAATTTTATATAAAAATGATTAATTTTTATGAGAAGGTTCTGGCACTTGCCTTAAAGGCAAAACCGCTTGTAATTATTATGGTGTTTTTATTGCTTGGGTTAAGTTTTGTGGCTGCAATATCAAACGGAACGGCATTTATGCCTGAAATGGACTCTACACAGCTTAGCGTCACTGTAGAACTTGACAAAGAAGCAACACTTGATGATACAAGAAAAGTTACGGATGAATTGATTGAGAGAATTCAGACAATAGATGATGTTCTTGACGTGGGAGCGATGACCGGCGGTGATTCTATGTCGACGCTTATGGGCGGTAGCTCAGGAGGTAGTTCAAATGCAGCCGCTGTGTATGTGACCACCACAGAGGAACGTACAATAAGTAATGCGGAAATTGCCGAACTTATATATGAAAAAGCCTCAGATTTAGACGCAGAAATTTATGTAGAAACAGCCATGATGGATATGAGTGCTTTAGGCGGAAGCGGTATCAGTATTCAGGTAAGAGGCCGTGACATTGATAAGATAAAGGAAATTGCAGGAGAAGTTGCTGCTATTGTGGAAAGCGTAGAGGGTACTGCTGAGGTATCTGATGGAATGGAAGAGACCACAGAAGAACTTAGAATTATCGTAGATAAAGAAAAAGCAATGGAGTACAGTCTTACCGTGGCGCAGGTATTCACACAGATTCAGCCTAAGCTTGCGGAGGCAACTTCGGCAACTACTTTGGAAGAGTCTGCAAAGGACTATGGCGTATATGTTATTAATGGAAACGATGCAGCTCTTACAAGAGAACTTGTAAAAAATTTAACGGTAGAGGGAACAGGCGAAGAAAATAAAACCGTAGAAGTGCCCCTTTCCGAAATAGTAGATTTTGAAACAGTTGAAGGACTTAATTCTATCCAGCGTGATGACCAGACCCGCTATTTACAGGTGTCGGCATCAATAGCAGAAGGCTATAATATAGGACTTGTATCTACAGAGGTACAGGATAAACTGAAGGACTACGAACTGCCGGAAGGATATTCTTTTGAGTTTACCGGTGAGAATGAAACCATAAACGAAGCAATGGAACAGCTGATGTTAATGCTTTTATTGGCACTTGTCTTCATGTATCTTATTATGGTGGCACAGTTCCAGTCATTGCTTCATCCTTTCATCATCATGTTTACTATTCCGTTGGCATTTACAGGAGGTTTGTTGGCACTGTTTATCGCAGGAAGTGAAGTTAGTGTTATAGCAATTGTCGGTTTTGTAATGCTTTCCGGTATTATTGTAAATAATGGTATTGTATTAATTGATTATATCAATCAGTTGCGGGCAGAGGGTATGGAAAAGCAAGAGGCTATTCTTACGGCAGGAAGAACAAGACTTCGTCCTGTGCTTATGACTGCTCTTACCACCATATTGGCAATGGCTACCATGATATTTAATAATGATATGGGGTCAGAGATGGCAAAACCGATGGCACTTGTAACTGTTGGGGGACTGATTTACGGTACATTACTTACATTGATTGTAATTCCATGTGTATATGATATTTTTACAGGGAAGAAGCAAAACGCGGTCGTACTTGAGGAAGAATAATGAGAACAGATTTTTCAAATGAGGGAATGGAATTATCACCTAAAGTGCAGCTTTTATATAAAGCGGTAATGGATTATTTGCACGAAGGTGTAGATATGAACAACCTGAAAATTTCAGATATAACACAGAAAGCCGGAATAGGTAAAGGCACGGCATATGAATATTTTACAAGTAAAGAAGAAGTAATCTGCGGTGGAATTCTGTATTACGTGGCATTGTTTCTGGATAGTGTGCAGGAAGGTCTGGAAAAGAAAAATACCTTCGAGGAATGCCTTAATTATCTGATGGACATATTGGAGCAGAATCTTAATGAAAGCGGCTGCCTTATAAGAGTGGTGCATCTGCTTATGGGAAATTCGCAAATCAGTGTAGATTTGCAGGATGCCATTCTTAAAGGTGAAGGCAAATTACCGTTGGTTATTATTGATAAAATGGTGCAGTGGGGAATTGAACGGGGAGAAGTGAAAAATGATTATCCGGTATCTTATATAGCCTATACCATTTGCGCAAAAATTTTATTGTATGCTACTCTTCTTGATATGAAGGAGCAGGAACGTCCTTTGTATAATGCTAAAGTTAATATGAAACAAATGAGGGAACTTACTGTAAAATGCATTGTAAATGAATTTGGAACCAAATAATGTAATAAAAAGCAGTTAAAAATAGTCAGTACCATGAGATTATAATAATAATCGCCGGGTGCTGATTATTTTTTTATGTAAATATGTTTATAATCATAAATAAATATAGTGTTTATGCATTTTATGATACACAATATATTGACTTCTTATGTAACCAAGTAATATAATAAAAATAATGGAATAGTGGGTTATTTTATCTGTTTGCAAGAGGTGGATTATGAATTTAGATAAAAATATATATGTGACGGATATTCATTCACATATTTTGCCTGCCTTGGATGACGGAGCAAAGGATTGGGCACAGGCAAAGGCCATGCTTGATATGGCATACAGGCAGGGGATACGTGATATTATAGCAACACCTCATTATATGCCGGACAGTAGTAAGGGAAAAGCACAAAAGATTCGTTACAAGGTGGCTATTTTACAGGAATATGCGGATAGATGCGGATATGATATGCAGATTTATCCCGGTAATGAAATATATTACCATGAGGATGTTACAAAGCTGTTAGATGAGGGAGAGATACTTACGCTGGCAGATTCAACGTATGTATTGATAGAATTTTCACCTGCGGATGATGTGCGTTACATACGCAATGCCCTGGCTGAAATTCAAGCGGCGAGATATAGTCCCATCATAGCCCATGCGGAAAGATATGAGAATCTATGCAGAAAACCCTATGATAAGATTGATGAGCTGCGTCAGATGGGAATTATGCTTCAGGTCAATATGTCCACAATTGAAGGTCATATGGGAAGAAAAATGAAAAGTAATGCTATTAAAATGCTGAAGCTGGGGCTGGTAGATTTTCTGGGAACAGATGCCCACAGCACGGGAAAACGTGCACCTATGACAGAAAAGTGTATATCCATATTGAAAAGAAAAGTACCGAAAAGGTATTTGGAAGACATACTTTTTGCCAATGCCGAAGAGGTAATTACAAATACTAAAGAGTGATGGGATGAGAAAATGGAACAAAATAATAACGATGTAATTGAAATTGATTTACGGGAAATTTTTGCGGTGCTTATGCATTGGTGGTGGGCCATTTTGCTGACAGCAATTATTATAGGTGCTGCTGCTTTCGGTGTGAGCAGATTTGTAATAACACCAACATATGAATCCACCACAAGAATTGTTATTTTAAGTAAGCAGAATAATAATACCAATCTTACATACAGTGATTTGCAGCTTGGTTCACAGCTTACCAAGGATTATGCAGAACTTATTACATCAAGATATGTAATTGAGCAGGTACTTGCAACATATGAATTGGATGAGTCCTATGAGAATTTTGTTAAAAATCTGGAAGTGGTGACACCTACAGACACTCGTATTATCGATATAACCATGACTGACCCGGACAGATACAGAGCTAAGGCACTTGTGGATGAGATTAGAAATGTTGCGGCAGTGCGTATAAAAGAAGTAATGGATATAGAGGCAGTTAATCTGGTTGACGAGGGTAATCTTCCAAGTAAGCCATCTAATCCAAGCGTGCCTAAATGGACAGTAATAGGAGCAGTATTAGGTGCTTTTGCCGCAGCAGCTTTGATTCTGTTACGCTATTTACTTGATGATACCATCAAATCTTCAGAAGATATTGAAAGATATCTGCATCTTAGCACTTTGGCATTAATTCCCATAAGTGTAACGGAGGAGGAAACTGCTAAAGGTAAGAAAAAGAAACGCAAATCTGACCAGTATATCATGGACGAAGAAAATGAAGATGATGATGAGGTGGAAGAATAATGCAACAGATAGAATTAAAAAAGGATCCTTTAGATTACAAATCCAAAGAAGCATATAAGACATTAAGATCAAATGTGGAGTTTTCCGGTAAAAATATTAAGGTTGTGGCAGTGACAAGCTGCACACCCAATGAGGGTAAGAGCAGTATATCATATGAACTGGCACATTCATTTGCACAAAACGGCAAAAAGGTGTTACTTATTGATGCTGATTTGAGAAAATCAGTGCTGGTGCGAAGACATCACAGAGGCAAAGTACGCCTGGGGCTGGTTCATTATCTTGTAGGCAAATATTCTTTTGAAGATGTATGCTGCAGAACAAATATTAATAATTTCCATATGGTGTTTGCAGGACCTGTACCGCCTAACCCAAGTGAATTGTTGGGAAATGATTTGTTTAAAAAAATGATTGATGAAGCAAGGGAAGAATATGATTTTATTATCATAGATACTCCGCCTCTCGGAAGCGTTATAGACAGTGCAATTGTTGCAAAGGAATGTGACGGAGTAATGCTTGTCATTGCAAACGGAGAGATTAGTTACCGTTTTGCCCAGAAGGTAAAAGAACAGCTTGATAAAGCTGAGTGCCATATACTGGGATGCGTCCTTAATAAAGTAAATATGCGTAAGAGTGCAGGATATGGCTATTATGGCAAATATTACAGTAAATATTATGGTGAGTATTATGGTAATTACCGGTAATTGGATGACAGACTAAGATAAGGTGTGAATAGTTTGAATAAAAGCAAGAGAAAACAGATAAGTGCAGTATGTACGGTGATATTTATTATTGCGGCTGCTATATGCATAATCTGTATGGCGGTTTACATAATAAAGGACAGTGCTGCTACAGATACATATGAAGAACTAAAACAGGACTATATCAAAGAAGAAACTATTGAGACTGATTTGGACGTTCCCGTTGTGGAAGAAACGGGAAACTTGACGGCAGATGAATCTATAGAAGAGCCTGAGCCGGAGGTAAATCCTCTTGATGCATATGATGTTCCGGTAAAAACCATCGAGTGGGAAGCCTTAAAAGCAGAAAATGAGCATGTTTATGCATGGCTTACAGTTCCGGGGACAGCAATAGATTACCCGGTAGTACAGCACCCTGAGGAGTTGGATTATTATCTTCTGCACAATTTTGACGGAAGCAGCGGACATCCTGGATGCATATACACACAGTTATTAAACTCCAAAGAGTGGGATGATCCCCATACTGTTTTATATGGTCATAATATGAGAAATGGTTCGATGTTTGCGGGATTACATCAATATGAGGATTCACTTTTCTTTGAGGAAAATCCTTATGTGTACATATATTCAGAGGATTGTGTACGGGTATATCAGATTTTTGCGGCATATGAATTTACCAATGCCCATCTTTTGTTATTATTCGATAGCAAAGACCCTGAAAATTTTGAAAAATATCTTGAGGATATTTTTAAGAGTGAGGGCTTTAGCGATAACATCAACCGGGAGATTGAATTGACGGCAGAAAATAAAATTATTACTTTATCTACCTGTGTTACCAACAAACCGGATAATCGTTTTCTGGTGCAGGCGGTACTGGTAGCAGAGGGAAATACAGAACAGTAATGCGGGGGAAATATGGATTTACAAAAGACAGCACAGTTTGAAATAAGAAGACGACGGATGCGTAAAGCAATAAGCCTGATAGTTACGATTTTTTTCGTAATGCTTTTACTTATAGCTATTGTTGCGGGGATTGTTGCGGTTGTTACGGCCTTTGGCGAGGACAGGCTTAGAAGTAAAGTGACCGATGATAAACCCAGTCTTGTTATAACGGAAAATACTGTGGATATAGAAACCATTTTAAGTGGGGAATCCACATCGGAAATCAATATAGCACAGCAGCAAACCCGTTGGGAAGAAGGATGGGTAAGGTATGATGGCAAGGTGTATGAGTATAACGATGATATAATGACTTTCCTTGTCATGGGAATTGATAAGGACGGCAAGGTTAAGAAAAGCAAGGATAATGTAAGCGGCGGTCAGGCAGATGCATTGTTTTTAGTGGTTGCTGATCCCGATGATGAAACTATTGAGATTATAGGTATTAACAGAGATACCATGACAGAGATTCAGATGTACGGATACAGTTCCACTAATCAGACGGTGGTTGCCCAGATAGCAGCACAGCACGGTTTTGGGGACGGAATGGAAAAAAGCTGTGAACTGACAAGAGATGCGGTATCCAAGCTGTTTTATGATTTGCCCATTCACGGATATGTGTCCATTAATATGGGAGCAATTTCTAAACTGAATGATGCGGTTGGCGGTGTGGATGTAACCATTCTCGAAGATATGACCAAGGTTGAAAAAGACTGGAGTGAGGGGACGAAGGTTACCCTTAAAGGAACGGATGCGTACACCTACATACGCTGGCGTGATATGGGTATATTTGAAAGCAGCCGTGGCAGACTTGCCAGACAGAAGCAGTATGTAAGTGCTTTTGTGGGACGTGCAAAAGATGCAATTAAAAAGGACATAACATTACCCCTTACTTTATATGCGGAGCTTAGTAAGTATATGGTAACGGACATTAAGGCGGATGAGGTGGCTTATCTGGCGGGTAAATTAATTAACTACAATTTTAATGTTGATGCCATACATACCCTGGAGGGAACTACAGAAGTAGGCGAGAAGCATGAAGAGTTCTATTACGATAAGGAAGCCTTAAAGAAATTAATGATAGAGGTATTTTACAGGGAAGTAGATATGCAGGAAAATGAGTAACGGTATTAATAGGGTTTTTGCCCATTAATATATATGCCACATGCACTAAATACGGAAGGAGGAGTTTCCATTGAAGAAGAAAATGTTAGCACTTGTATGTGCATTAGCACTTACTTTCGCAATGCCTTTAACAGCATTTGCATCGGGAAGTGTAACCACATCTTCAGTTGCAAAAAATGCAGAAACTACTGTTGCTACTACGGCAACACAGACGCTTGACGAAGCTACAATTGCAGAATTTGCAACAACCACCACAATTACTTCTGAGGTTGGTGCTACAATCAGCGCTGTTTCAACTGAAACCGCTAAAGAAGCAGTAAACCAGGCTAAAGCAGTTGTTGGTGACAATGCGTTCATTGCTTCTATTGTAGAAGTTAATGTTCCCGAAGGTACAGGAAAAGCTACAATCACTCTGGGATGCCCCAATGTTTGGGCCGGACAGAGTGTAACTATTCTGCACCGTAAAGCTGATGGTACATGGGAATCCATCAAACCCGATAAAGTTGTAAATGGTTCTGTAACCTTCACTATGACTTCATTTTCACCGGTTGCTATCGTTATTGATGCGGCAGCACCTAAGACCGGAGATGCAGGTATGATGATGGCGGTTATGGCACTTATCTGCCTTGCAGGCGCAGCGGTATGCAGCAAATTTGCTAAAGCAAATTAATACATGTTTTGCAATTTTTATCAAACATAAACCAATTTGTATTCAAAAACTTATCCGTGGAGACACGGGATTAATCATGCATGATTAGTTAATTATTTCCTTATTTGGCATGTGGCATTTTTTAAAGGGGATAGCGCGATGATACTTATTAAGAACAACAGAATGTTTACATTTGTAAAAAGAACAATAATATTCTACATTGTGGCGCTGTTTATTACAGTGTGGTTTGGTTATTATAATTTTTATGCTTTCCGTACGGGAAGAGTACCGGGGGGTATCATAAGCGTTATTATATATTGTATCATATATACATATGTTGCAAAGCTATATAAAGGTTTTAAGGTGGGAGCATCACCGATTACGGAAATAATTTTTTCGCAATTTCTGGCAATTGGAATTGCAGATGCCATTTTATATATTGAGTGTTGTCTTATTGCAAGATGTTACGTGAATATTGTTCCGGGGCTTATTACCGCTGCATTACAACTATTAGGAATGGTTCTGTGGAGCATTGTTACCAAGCAATACTACCAAAATTATATAAAGGCAAGTGAAACATTAATTCTTTACGGTCGTGATGATGTTAACGACTTTATTCATAAACTTCAAAAAAAACTTTCCCATGTATATGATATAAAAGAAGCTGCTTCAACGGATTTACCAATGGAACAGTTAATCGAAAAAATCGGATGCTATGAAACTATAATGCTATATGAAGTGGATTACGGCATGCGTACAAAAATTGTGCAGCATTGCGTACAGGAAAAGAAAAACGTATGCATGACTCCAAGATTGGCAGATATTCTTATAAGCGGCTGCGAGAACTATACAATGATTGACACACCGCTGATACGTTATGAGTATAACTACTATCAGCCACAGGTGTATCGTAGAAAGCGTGCGTTGGATTTTACCGTAAGTCTGTTGTTCATAATAATAACGGCAATTCCCATGCTTATAATTGCAGCAGCCATAAAACTGGAAGATGGCGGCCCTGTATTCTTCAAACAAAAACGCTGTACCAAAGATGGAAAGGTTTTTGAAATCCTTAAATTCAGGAGCATGATAGTGGATGCTGAAAAGGATGGTAAGGCAGTTCCGTGTGCAACCGGAGATGCCCGTATAACCAAGGTTGGACGTGTTATCAGACGGTATCGTCTTGATGAAATTCCCCAGTTTTTTAATGTGCTTAAGGGAGACATGTCTTTGGTTGGGCCAAGACCTGAAAGAGTAGAGCATGTGGAGCAATATACCCGGGAACTACCGGAATTCGCATACCGTATGCGAGTAAAAGGCGGTATCACCGGATATGCACAGGTATACGGAAAGTATAATACCAGTGCGTATGATAAACTCAAACTGGACCTTATGTATATTGAGAAACAAAGCCTGCTTCTTGACTTGCGGCTTCTTCTTATGACCATTAGGATTATTTTCGTGCCGGAGAGTACGGAAGGGTTTGCGGGGGAGAAAAGGGAAGAAGGATTTTAAGAATGATATCTGCGTCAATTGTTTTATACAATACGGAATATGAATTGCTGGCAAAAGTTATTAAGAGTTATAATCCCGGAGTTGATAGAGAACTTTTTATAGTTGATAATTCAAAAGAAAAATGTGTATATTTGGAAAAAATAGAAAACCGGTATGTACATTATATTTTTGTGGGAAAAAATGTAGGATATGGTTCGGCTCACAATATTGGAATAAAAAAAGCAATTGAAATAGATTCGGAATATCATATTGTCCTTAATCCTGATTTATATTTTGAACCTGAGGTTATAGATGAATTGGCAGCATATGCCAATAATCATCAGGATGTGGTATATATGATGCCTAAGGTTGTATATCCTAATGGTGAGATTCAATATTTGTGTAAGTTGTTGCCGACACCGATGGATTTGATTATTAGACGATTTTTACCTGATACAAAGTTAAAAAGCAAGTTAGATGATCGCTATGTTTTGAAATATACCGGTTATGATAAAATTATGAATCCTCCATGTTTGTCAGGATGTTTTATGTTTATGCGTACTAAAACACTTAGAGAACATAATTTATTTTTTGATGAGCGGTTTTTTATGTATTGTGAAGATTTTGATTTGATGAGGAGATTACATAGGGTGGGAAAAACCATTTATTATCCAAGTGTGCAAATTGTACATGATCATAAAAGAGATTCATATAAAAATATGAAAATGCTTTTGGTACATATTCAATCAGCTGCGAAATATTTTTGTAAATACGGGTGGTTTATTGATAAAGAAAGAAAAGAAACAAATCAAAAGGTACTAAACGATACAAGTTTTTACATTAAATAATATTTAATTAATGAAGGATAAATATATTGAATATATATTAGCGGAGGAATGCGAAGTTGGCTACAATAAGCGTGATTGTACCTATTTATAATGTAAAGGATTATTTAGACAGATGTGTAGAATCTATAGTTAATCAAACATATCGTGATCTGGAGATTATATTGGTAGATGATGGCTCAACAGATGGCTCGGCGCTTCTTTGTGATGATTGGGAAAACAAGGATAATAGAATTCGGGTAGTTCATCAAAAAAATAAAGGATTGTCCGGTGCCAGAAATGCGGGGTTGGAAATTGCGTCCGGGGAATATTTGAGTTTTATTGATGGAGACGATTGGATTGATAAAGAGTTTTATACATATTTAAAACAATTAATTGATAGTAACAACTGTAGTATGGCATCTTGTGCATATTTTAAGACGCATGGTAAGGGACAAGAACAGAGACGGAAAAGAATATGCATTAGAAAGATGAACAAGGAAGAAAGTTTGATTTGGTTTTTGAAAGGTGCAATTAAAGGAGGGGTGAGCGATGTATCCTGTTGTACAAAGTTATATAAAAGAGAAGTGTTTGATGATATTTTATTTCCTGAGAACGTAATATTTGAAGATGTAATTACCAATTGGAAAATTGTTAATAAGTTGAATGGATATATATATTCTGATTGTGTGAAGTACTATTATTATATGAGGGATGATTCAATTACCAGAAAAAATTTCAAAATGAATGTTTTTGATTTAGAGATTGGGGCTAATATTATTATGGATGATGTAAGGAATATGAGCACCAAGGTTCAAAAATTAGCTACACAATATAAATGCAGGGTATATTTTTCAATATTGGTGAAAATGTTAAAGAGTAAAAATGTGGATTTGTGTTTAATAAAAGAAACAGTAAAGAAGGTAAAAAGGAGTTATAAGCATTTGATTTTTTCATGCTTGTCGATTAAAAGAAAAATAGCATTGACTATGTTTGTCATTTTACCGGAAAAATTATTTTGCTTATACATGAGATAAATTATATTATGAGGACGAAATTAAATTTAAATTCAATTATACATTTTTATATTATTGTTGTTTATTTAAGTATATTTTGCATACCGATTATAGAAATAAATAATCAGGACATTAATTTGGCAAAATATTTTTTTGTGTTTGTAACATTTTTAATCTCTCTTGTTATATTTACTAAATATTCTATTGAAAAAATTGATATATTAGTTTTGGTACTAATGGTTCTTGTCTCCTTTTTTACAAATTCTTTTAGAATTTTCATATTATTATCAACAGTATTGTTATATCGTTTTTTGAGAATGGGAAAAGCAGACTATATAAGGAAGATTGTTTTGTCCACACGTATGAATTATGTTGCTGTAATATGTACTGCTTTTTATAGTTTGTATTACTTTATGTTTGGTAATTTTGCAGATGCAAATCGTATTCGATTTGCCAGAGTTGCAATTAGGGAATCAAATGAAAGCGGATTAGCTATCTTATGTTTAGGTATGATTATTCGTAAAAAGAATAAAGTAATGGGAGATTTGGTTCTTGCATTCGGTTGTTTTACTTTATCTAGAAATTATTATTTGGCTTTGTTAGTGATTATTATTTTTTCTATGAAAAATATTGAAGGTGTATTAAGTGCTTTTCAAAAAAAAGGACTTTTGAATTTTAGTTTTATTATGATATTTAGTGGATTAATATTAATAATATTTGCCAATTTATATATAAATTGGTTTAGACAAGGCGATTTATATTATGTAAAGGGGGCAGACAGACTTTTCGTGTTAAAGGATTTATCTAATTATTTTAGATTTTCAACAAATGGTATTTTTTTAAACGTATTTTTTTCGGATATAAAAAACGTTTTTTTTGGAATACCGGACACCAATCAGTACATATATGAATGCCAAGTCATGGCACAGAAAATGAATATTCTTTATCTTGGAAATACACCTCATAATTTTATGTTGTCATACTTGCGTTTATATGGATTATTTTCATTATTCATATTGAATTATATAAATAAAATTATTAAGGAAATTTTAAATAAGGACAATATTAGTATATATTTGGCTATATGTATATATGCGATTTTTCTTTCAGCAGGTTTTAATTTGTATTTTTTATATTTAACCATTTTCGTTTTGTGCGCTTATAATGAAGAAAATATAATTAAAGTAGGTTGATTCGTTTAAGAAAGAGAGTTCTGATAAATGAAAGTATTAATGTGTTTAGATTTTCCGATTGATTCAATCGGTGGGGCACAGTTGTCAGTAAGAACGTTATGTGATGGGCTTATTAAAGAGGGATATGAAATAGTTGTAGTTTGTCCCAAATTGAAACATCCCGAAAAAAATAGTTATAATGTAAAAGAGTATACAAGTGCTTATAAATTTAACATTAAAGAATTATTGCATCTAGCTTACTTCATTTGGTTAACGGTATTAAAAGAAAAGCCGGATACAATACATACACATATGTCTTTTTCAACAATGGCTGTGGGAATTATAACTTGTTTTTTAAAAAGAAAAACGTTTGAAATAATTGTGACAGATAGAGGATTATGCAAAGGGTATAGCAGATATTCTAAAGTTTTATTAAAAAAATGCATAAAAAGAGCAAAATATTTGGTATGTACAACAAAAACCAACAGGGATGATTGGGAGAGTGAAATAAATCTAAAGAAGACAGTTGTAATACCTAATACAATTACCATTGATTTTTATAATGCGTTGTGTAAAGAAGATAATAGTAATAATAGCAATGATAATAAAATTACAATTGGATTTGCCGGAAGAACTTCCGAAGAAAAAAATTGGGGATTGGCGTTAAGAATATGTGATGAAATTTTTCGTGAAAATTTGCAAAGAGAGGTTTTTTTAAAATTTGCATTTTCATTTAGCAGTAGCAATGAAGAAGAAAATCTAAAACAACTAATTAGTGAAGTAGAAAGAAAAAGCTATCGCAAATTTATAGAGTATGAAGTTAATTTGAATCAGACTCAAATGGTAAAGTTTTATAGGAGTGTGGATGTTTTCGTGTTGACATCACGCTTTGAGTCATTCGGGAAAACAGCCATAGAGGCTATGGCATGTAAATGTGTTGTTTTTGGAACTAATGTGGGTGGTCTTCCTGATGTTATAGGTGATAAAGATTTTGTTTATTGTGATAAAGATATTAGCAAAATTTTGGAATATATCAAAAAAAGTTCCCTAAAAGAATTGGACAATGATAAAGAAAAGTTTGAAAACAGATTTAAATCAGAGTTTGAGCCGAGGGTGTGTATAGACCAATATTCTAACCTATATAGAAAAACAAATTGATGTATGGTGCACAGATAATATGATAATTAGTAAAAAAATTAAAAATTTATTTGCATATTTTGGTGGAACTATGGCAACCACCATAATTAATTTTGTTGTATCGTTACTTTATTCAAAGATGTTTTTGCCGGAAGAGTTTGGTGAATATACACTTGTATATAGTATGTATTGCTTAATATCTTCTGTGATGGGCGGTTGGTTAACTATGTCTGTCATTAGAAAGGCTTCTGAATACAACGAGAAAGACCGGCTAGAAGAACTTCTTGGTAATATTTTAAAATTGCATTTTATATTATCTGCAATTTTTTTGGGGATTTCATTAATATGTGCGGTTTGCGTTCGAAATAATTTTAGAATAAGATTTATTATACTTATTTTTGGCATATATTACTTTTTTGAATATCTGGTAACAATAATAAATTATATATACCGCTTTTATGGAGATGCAAAAAAATATAGTAAATCAATTGCTGTATGTAGTTTATTAAAAGTAGTTATGCTTTATATAATATACTTTTTGTTCAATGAGAAATCTATTATTTCACTGCCATTATCCTTGTTATTAGGGGAATTTATATGGGCAATTTGCATTTCAAAACGTTACAAAGTATTAAAAAAAATAAAAGAGAATAGGATATCATTAACAATAGTTAAAGATATATTTATGTTTGGATTTCCTTTAATTGGAAACTCTATGGTTTCATGGGTTCTAAATGTATCAGACAGATATGTTATAAATTTTTATAGTTCTACGGAAGAGGTTGGAATATATGCGTATGCATATCAGATGGGAAATGCTATTGTAAGTGTTTTTGCAAACTTTATTATGTTGGGTGCTTATTCTGAAATTGTTACAACATGGGAACGGGATGGGCAGGATAAAACTTGTAATGTTATAAAGAAATATTTAAGTGTATTTTTGGCACTGGTTGTTCCGTTAAGCATGGGAATAATAATGGTCGGTAAAAATTTCTTCAGTGTAATTGTAGGAGAAAAGTATTTTGTCGGATATGATATTTTTATTCTTGTATGTTTAAGTGGCGTAATATTAGGGTTGACACAGTATACAAATAAGGCATGGGAACTGACTAACAATACAAAGACAATTTTAAAATTGAATATTATAGTTTCGTTATTTAATTTGATTCTAAATATTTTGTTTATACCTAAATATGGTTATAAGTTTGCTGCAGTAAGCACTTTAATGGCATATATTTTGTTGTTAGTATTATCTGTCAAAAAGTCATATAAAATTTTGCCTGTAAAGATTGATTTGATTTCTTTGGGAAAAGTAATACTATCAACTGGTGTGATGGGTATTTCTATTTATTTGTTTAATAACTTTTGTGGTTATGATTTGTATTTAAAACTTTTGTTAGAGATATTTATAGGAATATTAGTCTATTTTGTAATGCTTTTGATTTTGGGGGAAATAAAGAATTTGTTGAAGAGGATGCATTCGGAATGACCCAGCGAACCTACATTTGTATAGATTTAAAGTCATTCTACGCCTCCGTAGAATGCGTGGAACGGAAACTCGACCCCATGACTACCAACCTGGTGGTGGCAGACCCGGAGCGGACGGAGAAAACCATTTGTCTTGCGGTGTCACCTTCTATGAAAAAGTTGGGGGTTAGGAACAGGTGCAGGGTTTTTGAGATTCCTGAGCATATTGATTATATTATGGCATCGCCAAGGATGCAGCTTTATATTGATTATTCTGCTGAGATTTATGCTATTTATTTGAAATATGTGGCTAAAGAAGATATCCATGTCTATTCCATAGATGAAGTTTTTATGGATGTGACTGATTATTTGCAGATGTATCAGATGAGTGCGCATGAGTTGGCGGTTACTATTATGCGTGACATTCACCGTACCATGTACGGGATTGTATCTACATGCGGAATCGGAAGTAATATGTATCTGGCAAAAGTTGCATTGGACATCGCGGCGAAGCATTCTGAGAATAATATAGGGATGTTGGACGAGGAAAGTTATAAAAGGACTTTATGGAATCACAGACCCCTTACGGATTTTTGGCGGATTGGGACGGGGATTGCCAAACGTCTGGAGCGGTATGGGATTTTCACAATGAAAGATGTTACAGAGGCGAGTGAAGAATTATTATATAAGCTTCTGGGTATAGATGCGGAGCTTTTGATTGACCACGCATGGGGAAGAGAATCCACCACAATAGCCGATATTAAGAATTACAAGCCTAAGCATAATTGCTTAAGCAGTGGACAGGTTTTATCCAGGGATTACAATTATGAGGAGTGCCGCCTAATAGTCAAAGAAATGGCAGATTTGTTATGTCTTGACCTGGTAGATAAAGGGCTGATAACAGAGTCGGTGTCCTTGCATTTGGGATATTCAAACCGCATGGAGAAGGAACCTTCCAGAGGTACGATATCACTTCAAAGTGCAACAAACTCGGCCCGTGCTATTTTGCCACAGGTGGAACAGTTATATGGGAAAATTGCAGACAAACATATTCCAATACGCAGGGTGACGCTTACATTTAATAATGTGGTAGATGAAGCCTACAGGCAATATGATTTATTTGTGGACCCGGCGGAGTTGGAACGGGAAAGGCGTATGCAGAAAGCCATGATAGATATTAAGAAAAAATTTGGAAAAAATGCAATCCTTAAAGGCATGAATCTTGAGGAGAGTGCTACCACAATGGAACGCAACCGTCAGATAGGAGGGCATAAGAGTGGCGAATAGGAATAAAATGTCCCCGGCAGAACGGGCAAAGCAGTTCATGCCCTTTGCGGCCCTTAAAGGATATGAAGAAGCACTTCGGGAAAAAGAGAAGATTGTTGTAGATAAAATTGAATTATCTGAAGAGGCAAAAGAGGAACTCGACAGACAATTTAGTCAAATAAATGTAAAAGATATCATTACAGTGATATATTATTCAGAAAATGAATATTTACAAGTGACAGGGATGGTTTCGAAAATCGATACTAGTGCAAAAGTACTAAGGGTTGTAAATACAAAGATTGCATTTTGTGATATCTATAAAATGTACAAAAAATGCGAGTTTTAAGGGGGAATATATAACAATGTGACGAAATGTGAAAAAACAGGATTTTTTTGGCAAGGTGTCTTGACAGTAAGAATAAAAATGCGCAAAATAGAAGTTGGGAAATTTTAGAATACATTGTTGTGTTGTTGGGAAATTTTTAGTTAACTTTAGGGGAAAGAGGAGAAAAGATGAAGAAGAAAGAAAATTCGAAAAAAGTCAACTCCATTTTGAAGGGTATTGCCGGTGTGGGCGTTGCTTATGGCGGAGCAACAGCTTTTGGTGAAAGCGATGTAGTTTACGCGGCAGAATTGGAAGAGACAGAAAAAGCAGCAGAAGGGTTGGATTTGGTAGAAGAGGCAGGTTCTGTATCAGAAGCAACACAGTCCTTATTATCTGAATCTACAGTTGCATCAACATCAACTGTGGCAAGTGAGTCCCAGGCAGTAGTTGAGTCTGAGTCCGCCAGTCAATCAGTTGTAGTAAGTGAAAGTGTAGTTAATTCTGAATCAGCAGTTGCCAGCGAATCAACTGTAGTAAGTGAAAGTGTTGAAACTTCATTGTCAACAGAATCCAGTGAAAGCACAGTAGCCAGTGAGTCAGAAGTAATCAGTGAATCTGAAAAAGCAGAAGAGTCTTTATCAGAAAGAAACGAAGCAATTACATCTGAATCCGATTCTGCATCAGAACTGACAGCAGTAAGCGAAGCAGATACCTTATCCCAGTCAGATTCAGCATCTTTATTGGCATCAGAAAGTCTTTCCCTTGTACATAAAGAATCTGAGGCTTCATCTTTGGCACTATCTGAATCACTTAGTGTTGCTAATTCAATAAGTGAATCACAGAGTTTAGTAGACAGTGCTAACGCAAGTACTGCAATAGCACAGAGTGAAGCAACCGCGTCACGTTTAAATAGTATGTCTTTATCTATGTCTCAGTCCGAAAGTCTTTTGCAGGAAACATATACATCGGAAGTTGCAGATGTTCTTACAAATCCTGAGAACCAAAAGGATGGTAATACGGTAAGCGTAGACGAATATGGTAATGTTTTACAGATTTCCGTAGATGAGAACGGCGATGTTACATATACATACTATTACAATAATGGTGAAGAAAGCATTATATTAAAAGAGTCAGATATTACATATAGTGATGATGGTACGCCGGTTATTAACCTTGAAGATTATAATCTTTTCATTAATGCTGACGGAACTATCACCGAGCATGAAGTTCATGTAGACGTAAATGAAAATTCCGGTGAAAAGACCTTTATCGATGGCAACTATGTTGAAAAAGATGAAAACGGTGTATGGAAAGAAGTTGTGTCAGGTGATGGTGACAATGTTGAATTCATAGGTAAAGACGGCGGATTATTTAACAAGCACGTAAAAATCAAAATAGGTGATACAGTATATTTCCTTGACGGGGCAAAATATGAAGATGGAGAATTGTCTTTAATTATTGATAAAGGTTGGGGAAAAAATGAGAAGAACAGAGTAACAATTGATGTTAGTTTGTCCGATGAAAAAATCTTTAAGCAGATAATTGATAAGTTACAAAAACAGGAAAGCTCATTAGTATACAGTGAGTACGCATCAGCAGTTGAGTCTGCGGTTACAAGCGTTGCTGATTCTTTGGCGGCAAGTGAAACTTCCATGGCAGCCAGTCAGACAGCAAGTTTAGCGGCAAGTGAAACTGTAAAAGACAGTTTAGCTGCAAGTGATGCAGCAAGTATCGTTGCATCAGAAAGTGCAGAAGACAGTAGAACCGCAAGTTTGGCAGCAAGTCTGGTGGCATCTGAGAAAGCACAGGAAAGCGCAAGTGCAAGTGCAGAAAAGAGTGCAAGCATCAGCACAGTAGACAGTTTGAGTGATAGTGTAAGTACTTCTTTAAAGAATAGCGCGAGTGAAAGCACAGCAGCAAGCCAGAATGAAAGTGTAGCAATAAAAGAAAGTGCAGCGGCAAGCACATCGGATAGCAAATTTGCAAGTGCAGCTGCCAGCACAGAAGCCTCAGAAAGTGCTGTGGAAAGCGCAAACGCAAGTACATCAGCAAAAATAGAAGCTAGTGAAAGTGCAGCAGCAAGTTTAGCGGCATATAAGAGTGAAAGTACAAGATTGTTTAATGAATCAACAAGTGTAAGTACTGCGATTAGTGAGTCTATTAAAGCAAGTGAGTCCACCAGTACCAGCGAGAGCTTGAGTACCTCAACCAGTACAAGTGAAAGTTTGAGTACTTCAACCAGTACCAGTGAGAGCTTAAGCGCATCAACCAGTACCAGTGAGAGCCTGAGTGCATCAACCAGTACCAGCGAGAGTTTAAGTGCATCAACCAGTACAAGTGAGAGTTTAAGTACCTCAACCAGTACCAGTGAGAGTTTAAGTACCTCAACCAGTACCAGTGAGAGCCTGAGTGCATCAACAAGTACAAGTGAAAGCTTAAGTGAGTCCATCAGTACCAGTGAAAGCCTGAGTGCTTCCACAAGTACCAGTGAAAGTTTGAGTACTTCCACCAGTACCAGTGAGAGTTTAAGTACCTCAACCAGTACCAGTGAGAGCCTGAGTG
>CAZGSF010000003.1:56160-57372 GCA_964528145.1 uncultured Lachnospiraceae bacterium
CATCCACAAGTACCAGTGAGAGTTTAAGTACATCAACAAGTACAAGTGAAAGCCTGAGTGCTTCCACAAGTACAAGTGAGAGCCTGAGTGCATCAACAAGTACCAGTGAGAGCTTAAGTGCATCAACAAGTACCAGTGAGAGCTTAAGTGCATCCACCAGTACCAGTGAAAGCCTGAGTGCTTCCACCAGTACCAGTGAAAGTTTGAGTACATCAACAAGTACAAGTGAGAGTTTAAGTGCTTCCATCAGTACAAGCGAAAGCTTAAGTGCTTCGACAAGTACCAGTGAAAGCCTGAGTGCTTCCACAAGTACAAGTGAGAGCTTAAGTGAGTCCACCAGCGAAAGTTTAAGTGAGTCAACAAGTGAAAACTTAAGTGAATCCACAAGTGAAAGTTTAAGTGAATCCACCAGCGAAAGCTTAAGTGAGTCCACCAGTGAGAGTTTAAGTGAATCCACCAGCGAGAGCTTAAGCATCTCAACAAGTGAGAGCTTAAGCGCTTCAACCAGTACAAGTGAAAGTTTAAGTGAATCCACAAGTGAGAGCTTAAGTGCTTCGACCAGTACAAGTGAGAGCCTGAGTGCATCCACCAGTACCAGTGAGAGTTTAAGTGTATCCACCAGTACCAGTGAAAGCCTGAGTGCTTCCACAAGTACCAGTGAGAGCCTGAGTGCATCCACCAGTACCAGTGAAAGTTTGAGTACATCAACAAGTACAAGTGAGAGTTTAAGTGCTTCCATCAGTACAAGCGAAAGCTTAAGTGCTTCGACAAGTACCAGTGAAAGCCTAAGTGCTTCCACCAGTACAAGTGAGAGCCTGAGTGCATCCACCAGTACAAGTGAAAGCCTGAGTGCATCAACAAGTACCAGTGAAAGTTTGAGTACTTCCACCAGTACAAGTGAAAGTTTGAGCACTTCCACAAGTACCAGTGAAAGCCTGAGTGCATCCACCAGTACAAGTGAGAGCCTGAGTGCATCAACAAGTACAAGTGAGAGTTTAAGTACATCAACCAGTACCAGTGAAAGTTTGAGTACATCAACAAGTACAAGTGAGAGTTTAAGTACATCAACAAGTACCAGTGAGAGTTTAAGTGTATCCACCAGTACCAGTGAAAGCCTGAGTGCTTCCACAAGTACCAGTGAGAGCCTGAGTGCATCAACCAGTACCAGTGAGAGCTTAAGTGCATCAACCAGTACAAGTGAAAGTTTGAGTA
>CAZGSF010000004.1:0-55906 GCA_964528145.1 uncultured Lachnospiraceae bacterium
ATTCAATCTTAATATCTTCATCCACTTTATATCCGGACAAACGGATTAAATTCTTTGCAAGGTCATAAATCTTAACAGGCTCACCCATATCAAGAATAAAAATCTCTCCGCCCTTTGCATATGCACCTGCCTGCAAAACAAGTGATACCGCCTCAGGTATAGTCATAAAATAACGGATAATATCAGGATGTGTAACCGTAACCGGTCCACCTGCCATAATCTGCTTACGGAACAAAGGTATAACACTTCCGTTGCTGCCCAACACATTACCAAAGCGTACAGCCACGAATTCCGTGTCATAATGCTTGTTAAATGCCTGAACAATCATTTCACAGATACGCTTTGAAGCACCCATGATATTAGTGGGATTAACTGCCTTGTCGGTGGAAATCAAAACAAATTTCTTTACACCGTAATTAGCCGATGCCATTGCCGTCTTCCATGTTCCAAGGACATTATTCTTAATTGCCTCATTAGGACTGTCCTCCATAAGAGGAACATGCTTATGGGCTGCCGCGTGATATACAATATCAGGCTTAAATGTTTCAAAAATATAATTCATTCGGTTGGTGTTACGAACCGAAGCAATCAGTACTTCCAAATCCAGCTCAGGGTATTTTACCTTAAGCTCCTGCTGTATGTCATAAGCATTATTTTCATAAATGTCTATAATAATCAGCTGCTTTGGATGATGGGAGGCTATCTGTCTGCAAAGTTCACTTCCTATGGAACCTCCGCCGCCCGTTACCATTACAACCTTATTCTGTACATAGCCTAAAATAGAATCAATATCAACCTTAATAGGTTCTCTTCCAAGCAAATCTTCAACATCAATACTTCTTAATTTACTTACATTAACTTCACCGTTTACAAGCTGATACATTCCGGGCAGGGTACTTATTTTACAATTTGTGTTCTGGCATATTTCTGTCAGTTCCTTTATTGTTTTCCTGGACGCAGAAGGTATTGCTATAAAGATTTCATCAATACTGTAAAATGCAGCATACTCCACAATCTTATCTCTGCCACCCATTACCTTGATACCCTGGATATATCTTCCCCATTTAGCCGGGTCATCATCAATTATGCACTTAATAACCATTCGACTGAAACTGCTTCCCACAATTTCTTTAATAATTATATTTGCCGCTTCTCCTGCACCGATAATCATTACATTGGTTCCGTTTTTACGGTTCTGCATTCTGTGCTTGATATCCCTCACAAAACGGTAGGAAAATCTGCTTACAAGCGTAAGTGCAATATTAATCATGGCATACAAAAAATAATAACTTCTTGGTACAGGTAATTTCAGTACAAACAGTCCGATTCCCTGGAGGGCAGCACTAACCATACCTGCCGTTACAATATTCTGCATCTCATTGACACCTGCAAACGCCCATAAACTGTGATATAGGCGGAATGCATAAAACACTGCTATTGTCACAATAATTGCGATCCACATAAACTCCTTAACAGAGTTCATAAATTTAGGGTCGATATCCGAAAGCACCAGATTATATCGTGACAACAACGCCAATACCGCAGAAGCACATACGGCCAATATATCATATGCAATTAAAAACATTTGACGTATAAATATTTTGGAATTTAACATTCCCGTTAACTTTTTCATTAACACATCTCCATTTTTATCTGCTAATCTCCCTTTTCATCATAAGAGGGGCAAACATAAGAAGGAATACAAAACCTAATGGATTTGCAATATGATAGGCCCATTCAAATACACTCGCTACTCCAAATCCTACTACAACTATCAAGGGAAGCACAGAAATATCTTCTGCCTCATTATTTCTCCGTACATATAAGCAGGAGCGTATGAAAATCACTCCACACAACAAGAGGAATACTATTCCCATGGGAATTCCAAAATCATAAGCTACCTGTATATATGAATTGTGGGCATGCATTATTGCATTTCCGTTTGCATCATTAACAGACATGGTCTCATGACCATTCATATTAAGCTGACCTATATATGCACTAAATATTTCCAGACGCCCATTTGAATACTGCATGGTGTCAGAAGCATCATCCACCTTTACCATAGGGTCGGCAGATGCATACAAAGCTCCGGGGGTAATATCATTCTGCTTATTAAAAGAAATTTGCCTTTGTTCTTCTCCTATAAAAAGCCTCTCAAACAACATACTTAACGTTTTCCGGATATCAATATATGTTTCAGACAGTGTTTCCCCGCCCTTCCAAGGTGTTTCTGACGTAAAATAAGCATTGGGTTCTTCATACCAGAAATAAAAGGGATTGCCCGCCATGGCAGGTATCATTCGTGTAGCACTGAAAGTCATCACAAAGGTAAGAAGCACACTTACCATTACTACCAGCCAGTGCTTAATATGACTCTTTATAAATTCCCTGATGCCGGCTGTAAATGTAAGACCCAGAGCAAACAAAACCATTACTCCAGCTGCAATAATACCTGTTCTTGAAGCAGTAAAAGCAATATAAGCCGCTACTATTCCAAAAAGTGCAGAACCTGTAATAACTTTATGCTTTGAATTTTCCCGGATAGCCATAACTATTTTGGTCAATGCAGCTGCAGCAGGTACCACATAATAAATAGCCGTAGCTGTGGCCGTAAAGAAAATTCCACCGTACCTTGTAAGCATAAAGTATTGATAAGGCCGTCTGTAAAGACAGAAAATCACGGTCCCCACAAAAGCCACCAGTATACCATCACATATATATTTAAGAATCTTCTCCTTTTCATCGGACATGGCAAAAAACAGAGTCCATACAGTAAACACAACACACAACACTGCCGGCCATAATCTTCCGTTTGCAAAAACAATACACAAAATCCAGAAAACTAAGGCTAAAGCCATACATAACCAATTGATACGTTTTAACTTTTTAAAGTCACCGTTAATAATGCGTATTACAATCTGAATAACCATAAGCCCTATTATCCAGATTACCCAGCCTTCATTTTTTGCAGTGGTTATATGTTCAATGTGGGCACTATGGTTTGCAACATGAATCCTGCCGATTACAAACGCTGCCACTGACCACACTGCACCTGGTATATTTATGATTTGCTTTCTCTTTCCCAAGGAAATAATAAACAATCCAAAGAATACAAGTAATCTTCTTAAATACAGGCCTTTTTCATAATTAGTGTAGCCATTCTGGTACATGCAGCACATTATAATAACTGCTGCAAACAGCAAGGTTCTGATTCCTTTTACCAGTTTGACAGCAAGCTCATCTTCGCCTTCTTCCAGGGGCGCAAGCTCTGATTTGCAGATTAAAACCCCATAACAAATATAAGCAGCGGCAATTAAAGTTCCGCCAAAGAGAACAACTATATTAAGTATGTCATCTGTAAACAGACGTTTAACCACAATACCCACAAACGCAACAATAACACCGGCCACGGTTACTCCCACAGTGCTGTAGCGCACTATGCTTTCTCCCCGTTTCCAGTATTTTTCTGCTTTTTCTTTATCACATTTTTTAAATACAACGCTTCTTGCCCAACCTACAAGCAATATGGCAATAACTGCTGCAAAAAGGCATGCTGCATCACAAACTAATATACGCTTAAGCCCCATTGGCCTCTCATACTGATACTCAGTAACTATACTTGTCCCGCCTGCCGGAACCTCTTTGTAAAAGAAGTTGCCATTTTCTGCTGTTTTGGCATCATCACCGCAATATGCAACAATCAGGTCGCCGTCAACGCCGCCAATGGTATAAAAATATAAAATACCGGGGGTAGTCTCCAAATTCACATCAACAGTCACAAATCCCGGAAGTTCATATTCTTCAGCCTGAAAATAATTTTCGGACAGACACTTGCCCGTATAATCATATACTCTGAGTACGGAACGCATTGTATCTATGGAATCAGGGTCGTTTGCAACATATACGGATATGGACTTTAACTTTTCAAAATTAGGAGAAAATTCCTGTCTGACATATTCGTTCTCATTACTTGGTCCCGAAATACGCATCCCGTCCCAAACGCTTGTTGACACATGGGATACCGGAAATGCGCCCAGAGGCCATACAATACTCATCGCAAACACTGTAAGCACTATAATTACTTTTTGTATTATTCCAAATCTTACCGGTAATATCTGTTTCATATTATCCTCTTTCCAATTTGTCACTGTATCAAAATATAATCATATTATTATATCACACAAAGCCTCAAGTTACAATTCAAGTTTTCTCTCATAAACCTTGCGGAATTCCAGTTCAAAATCTCTTTGCTCCTTACTTAACATTACAGAAAGAAGCAACCCCGTAAATACAGATTGTATTCCTGCAAGAACCATAAAACCACATACTATGAGTGTGGGGAATCTCGGAACCAGTCCTGTTTCAAAATAGGTAATAAATACAGGAACCACCATAATCAATGAAACAAGCATCAAAACCAGACCTATTAAGGAAAAATACAACATAGGCTTGTAATTTCTTACCATACGCATTATCATCCCCAATACCTTTAACCCGTCAGGTATGGTATTAAGCTTTGACACACTTCCTTCTTCCCTGTCCCTATACTCTATGACAACATTTTTGATATTCATATTGTGGAACACTGCATGGATTGTCATTTCCGTTTCTATTTCAAAACCACGGGATAATACAGGAAAAGTTTTTACAAACTCATAACTGAATGCCCTAAATCCGGTCATTATATCTTTAATTTCACATTTAAACAACACGTTAACGCAATTCTTTACAAGAGAATTACCCATATTGTGAAAAGGCCTTTTATTTTCCTCAAAATATGTGGAGGATAACCTGTCACCCACCACCATATCTGCCTGGTGTTCAAGAACAAGGTCAACCATTTCAGACACTTTATCCAATGAGTAGGTGTTATCTCCATCCACCATAAGGTAACATTCGGCATCAATCTCCCTGAACATCCGGCGTATAACATTGCCCTTACCCTGCATGGTTTCCTTTCGTACGACCGCTCCTGCTTTCAAAGCAGTTTCTGCAGTTTTATCAGTACTGTTATTGTCATAAACATATATAACCGCATCAGGAAGTTTTTCTTTTACATCATTTATAACTTTTGCGATTGTAAGTTCCTCATTATAACAAGGAATCAAAACTGCTATTTTATCCATCAAAACACCTTTTCCTTATCAGTTCTCTTCCGGCTGAGAAATATTTGCACACGCCAGTATACACCAAAAGGTTATCATCACAAGAACATTGCCGTAATCAACAGCACCGGAACCTGCAAAAACCGACCAAATAACCTGTGCAAGTCCTGCTGCCGGCAAGAGCAATTTACAGCCGGCAAGTTTTCGTGTGCATATTAGTTTTATAACCGCCAAAGCCACTAACGCCGCATGTACTATAAGTGCATAATACCAAATATATTTTGCAAGCGCTCCTGTTTCATTCCTAAACCTTGCGTAGTTCCATCCGGTTTTTGAGATCCGTTCTCCATCATCCTGCCACAGTGCGGAAAAAGGAAGCAACACAGTGTCAATACTATCATCCCTTATCCGGTACACAATGTCTCTTGTCCTTACCCTGAAACAATCAACCGCCATCTGCCTGTAAAGTTCATTGGCTTTTTCCCTTCCCCAGTCAGACTCAAGTTTAGGTCCCACCACATACATCATATTATCGCTGCGTTTTGCCAATTCCATAGCTTCTTCGATGGTATATGTAGTTCTTACAAGTGGATCCCACATGGCATAGGAACGCGAAAAGTACTCTGTAACTACTCTTTGAAACGCTGATGCCCAAAAGCTTTTCTGGATTCTGCCCCTGCTCCCCGGGGTCTGTACAAATACATTTACCGAAATTCCCACTATCATCGCCAGAGCAAATGCTCCAAGACGAACAAGCAGTTTTTTGCGTTCTTTAAGCATTACACTTATTACATGTATCCCCCATACCACAAAAACAACAAGGGTCGTATCAGGATTAATCCATATCAGCATAAGGGTAATTACTGCCGCTCCCCAAATATTTTGGGACAAAAATACAATCAACAGTAAGATTCCCGATAATTCAAGAGACTCCGTACGCACCGCCATATGGAACTGTAAAAGCATTGGAAACGATAAAATATATCCAACCATCCACGCTGCACCACGCTTGTCCATCTTTAAAATACGACGCGCAAACAACCATGCTGCAATAAATGCCACCGATAATTGAATCAAATAAGCAGGAACATAAAAGGGAATACCTGCTAAATTCTCAAATCCTGTACATATTTTAATCAGCAAGGGATACAAAAAGCTTACATATTCATCCATTGCCCAGGTTCTGCTGATGTCAATATACTCATAAGATTCCTGCCAGTTCTGCATGTGGGGAAATTGAAAAAACATCCATACAAGCCCCAGAATCACCTGAACCGCAGTTATACCGCAAAATATATATTCAGTTGTCTTAACAAGTATTTTTTTAGGGTTCATAATAATCTCACTTTACTAATTACATCCAATAACTTCTTCCCGTAAGCAACTGGCAGAAGAAATAAATTCCGCACCACACCTGATAAGCAAGACACAACGCCCCGCCCACCGAAAAAGCATAGCGGATAACAGGACTTTTAAAAATTCCTTCTCTGCATTTACTTTTTTCCAAAAGCTTACACATAGCTGTCAAATTCACAAAGAATATTGCCATGGAATAGCCCCAGAAAAAATTAGAATCCTTTGCACGGTTTCCCGCTTCGGTAAACAGAAAAATTTCCAAAAAACCAAACAGCCACATCAACCAT
Organism: uncultured Lachnospiraceae bacterium; assembly: GCA_964528145.1. Classification (GTDB taxonomy): domain Bacteria; phylum Bacillota; class Clostridia; order Lachnospirales; family Lachnospiraceae; genus Acetatifactor. Next base: position 6,752 of record CAZGSF010000004.1, read on the forward strand.
GTAAATCCGTATTTTTTGTCCTTTACCAAATCTTTAAGGGTGAATACAAGCACCAACAAAGGAAATGCCACCGATAACACAAAGGTAACCTTAGGATGATCTCCACGCATGGAAAGGGCATAGCCCGGTTTTATAAGAATACCGTTACCGGTATCTTCCCCAAAAAGCACCATATTCTGCCATAAAATAATAAACAAAGACGGCACCACCGCTAGCCCAAACATGAATACACGTTTAAAAGGCACCTTGTTTTTCAGCCACTCAACAAGTAAAAATACAGCCATCGCAGGTGCAAACATCATGCAAAAGCTTGGCTTTATACCATTGCACAACACAAGTAATCCCGCAAACACAAGCCATTCTTTAACATTAAGGCCTTCCCTGTACTTTTCCCAAAGATTAAAAAACGCACATATTGTCAATATTGCCACAAACCTCATACATGTATATGTAGAATTATGCCATATGGAAGCCGACTGATAGCCTATATAACGCTGGGAATGAGCCCACTTAAAGAAAAAGGGCATAATAAAATTCCCCATGACAGCAAAAAACAGCATCATACCCGGCGAATATTTTTTACCGGTAAGTTGCTGTAAAAATTCATATGTTACAAACACCGTCGCCACGGAAACCCATGCAAGAAAAAATGCCGTGAGAATATCACCGATAGGTGTCACATAAAAGCATTGATAAAGTATTGCCGTAAAAGAATAAAACCACCTGTCATCAACAGCCATGCTTACATGAAAAGGCAGGTCGGACTCAAAGAGACCGCCCTCCACAAAAAACAACTGATTATAGTACAAATATGCGCAACCGCAACCGTACAATGCTATCACAACCAAAAGTATCCGAAAGATTATTGAATCCCGGGATATTTTCCCCTGCATCTTTCCTTTCATATCGCACCTGCTCACTATTTTTTCTTTTCCTCGCGAAGTTCATTAACAACCTCACGTATTACATATTGAGGTGAATTGTTAAGGGTAATATAAATTCTTCCTATATACTCACCAATCAACCCAAGCATAATCATCACCATTCCGCCAATAACAAGAATGGCTGACATAAGTGAAGAAAATCCTAATGGAACATCCGGATTGACAAATTTTTTGATAATTGTATATATGGCATACAAAAATCCCAATACCGCAAAGCTGCCACCCATAATGGTTGCAATTCTTAAAGGCTGCACTGAAAATGCTGTAAACCCGTTAAACCAAAGTCCAAGAAGTTTTTTCAAAGTATAACCCGAAGTACCTGTTTCACGCTCTCTGTGATTAACATCCACATTCACTATATTCTTGGTGGTTCTAAGCACCAGACCGATTACATAGGGAAATGAATTCTCATATTTAACTACTTCGTCTATAATAAAACGCCTTGCCGCAAAATAACTTGATAGAAATAAAGTCTTTGGTTTGCCAAGCATTACTCTTGTCATAAGTTCATTAACGCGGCTTCCGAAATTACGGAACGCTGAGTGCTGCTTATTATTGTATTTGGCATAAACTACATCTGCCCCCTTCTCGATTCCTTCAAGAAGTTTTCCCACCTCATTTGCCGGGGTCTGACCATCATCATCAAGACATACTATAATGTCACCCTCAGACTGTCTGAAGCCTGCCATAAGTGCCGCATGCTGACCAAAGTTTTTAGCCAGATTAATCCCTACAATACGTGCATCCTGTTCACACAGCCCGCGGATCACTTCAAAAGTATCATCCGGCGAACAATCATTTACCAGCACTATCTCATATTCATATTTTTCTAACCCTGCAAGAGTTGTGTGGATTTCATCCACCACATGAGTGATGGTCTTTTCCGAACGATAGCAGGGAATAATAAAGCTAATCTTTTCCATGATTACGCCTCCGACTTTTCTTTTGTCCTAAAATATTTATCTATTCATTGACAATGGCCATAAAAATCAAATCCTTAAATTCACCGTCTATACAGACATCATCCTTAAAATATCCTTCTTTAACAAAACCGGCCTTCTCGTAACTTCTTATAGCACCTAAATTATCAGCAAACACCCGTAAAAATATCTTATGAAGCATAAGTTTTTCAAACCCGTACTCCACAGCCATCCTTGCCGCTTCACTGCCTAAGCCTTTACCTACCGCAGAATCTTCACCGATAAAAATACCATATTCCGCTTTTTTATGTTCTTTGTCAATATCTCTGAAATATACACTGCCCACCGGTTGTCCGGTCCTCAAATCTTCAATGATAAACTGAACCACCTTACCTGTATCAACCATGGTACGGACCCAGTGTTCATGTCCCTCTCTTGTAAAAGGCTTCTGATATATAAAATTATTACGGACTCTCAAATTATTGCGCCAGCCCACAATTAAATCAGTGTCATCCTCATTCATGAGACGAAGACTTATTTTTTCTCCGTTTATTTTCATAGCCTTCTCCATATCAAAGTATTTACACTATTCTACGGCATATACCGTAAATATTTTCTTTCCATCAAGCTCGATATTATCAACCGCCTTGATTATCACATCTTTATCTCTTTTTTCTTTGTAATAATCAGAAAGCCAGTCCATATCTTTTTCTGTCTTAATAATAACATAGACACTATCCATGTCAAGAAGGCTTCTTTCCATAGCGGATACGCCTTCACTTATCTCCATTCCGAAATTAGCCAGTTTCCTGTCAGTAAGAGGACTCTTAACAACCCAGCCTCCCATTAAATCGTAATTATCAAGGCTGTTGTCCACATTCTCAAATGCCTTTTCCGAATATTCTATCGCCAGATCACTGACAACATAATCCGTGCATGACACAGCCGAATACACATCCACAAAATAAAAATTTTCCAGGTGTGCTTTACAGTATTCTTCAATAGCATTTATTTCCCTATTGGCATAGTCCCGCTGCACGCTTTCCTGTTTCACGTTTTCCGTATGATGCGAAAAACTTAATACACCCAAAATTCCAAGCACAGACACCGTAAGAATGGTAAAGGAACAGCTCTGCCATTTTCTGACAATCGCCGGTGCATTTCTAAATTTCTCACTGCCCTTTTCCTGTTCTTTTCCACATTCCTCAAGAAGTAATGCAAGAAGAATCACAAGCTCCATAAAATAAAGGGAATGTGTAATACGTGCCGGATATCTGTTACCCATAATTATATACATCCACAAGCCGCTTCTTATACAAAACAGGAACGGAATTTTATAAATATATGCATAACTTTTGTTCTTCCATCCCAGAAGAATAAGCAACGCATATGCCGCCAGTACAAAGATATTCCACGGGTAATCAACACTGCTTGTTAATTTATATTTGTAATCCAAAACCGCAGTTTTCAACCGTTCAACAAAGGATATGCTTTCCCCCTTCAAAACCACTGCATAATCCGCGGTTTTCTTTAAGGTGTCTGAAGTTATGTCCTCATCAAGTCCAAAATTATAATTGGAAAGCAGCTCCTGCTCGCTTTCCTTAAGTCCTATTTCTCTGTAAAAAACTTCATTGCCTTCATATTCAGGAATGAACTGATAGTCATAAAGTCTGGTTCTTTCATCAAAATACTCTGTAAAACGTGTCCAGTCTTCACCGCTGTATGCAAGCATATGAGTTACTTGGGATATAAGAATTCCCGCACCAATAAGACCCAGTACGGAAAAATATTTTTTTGCATTATTCTTTGTAAATACCGGATTTTCGGTAAACCATTTGAACAAGCCTGCCGTACATATAAAGGGAAGCATTAAAAGAAGCATTTCCGAACGGACAAGAAACGCCAGTGTAACAAGCAGTATATTAGATACATTTGCCTTTATGAATTTATTTACAGGAAGTTCTTTGTCAGTTGTATAAAAACGGAAAGCCGCTGCAGATGCAAGCACCGCACAGGTAACCGTATACTGCATAAATACAAGCTCCGAAAACAGGAGTCCCGTAAATATAATCATCCCCACTGCCACAGCAAGTATTTTGCTCCATGTTTTTTTCATAAGTTCGGCAGTTCTTTTAAACATAAGAAAAGCCGCCCCATAATGACACGCACACAAAAACAAACCGTATACAGGTAATTTACCCACAATACGGTACATAAGACTGATTAAAAGACTGATAAGATAATGCATTTGTATATTGTGGCTTTCGGGAGCTCCCGTGTAAGCTCCCGAAAGTATATTTTTGATATAAATATCATCATTAGCCTGATAATAATAATCAAACCCAATTCCCACAAAAAGCATCATGCACGTCACAGCCGACAGTGCTATTATGAAATTATCATGCTTTTTACAAAACTTAGTTATTTGCATAGAATTCTTTTACCTTACCGATGATATAAGAAACCTCTTCCTCTTTCAAACCATAATAAAGGGGCAGACGACACAACCGCTCGCTCTCCTTTGTTGTATAAACATCCTCACCGTGGAAACGGCCATATTTAAGCCCTGCCGGTGCGGTATGAAGGGGAATATAGTGGAACACTGCCAGAATTCCATTTTCCTTAAGAAAATCTATAAGCGCAGTTCTTTCCGCTAAATCCTTTGCTTTAATGTAAAACATATGTGCATTATGAACACAGTGATCCGGAACAAACGGAAGCTCTATTCTTCCCTCTTTCTGCAAATCCGCAAGTCCGTTGTAATACTGATTCCATACTGCGAGACGGGCATCATTAATCTCGTCCGCCATTTCAAGCTGTGCATAAAGATATGCCGCATTCATATCGCTGGGAAGATAAGATGAACCAAACTCAACCCATGTATATTTATCAATCTGGCCTCTGAAAAACTTACTTCTGTTAGTTCCCTTTTCTCTCAAGATTTCAGCACGTTCTATATCTGCGGGATTTTTTATCAAAAGGGCTCCACCTTCACCCATGCTGTAATTCTTTGTTTCGTGAAAACTGAAAGCGCCATAATCACCTATAGTGCCCAATGCCTGTCCTTTATAGGTTGACATAATTCCCTGGGCTGCATCTTCAATTACAACAAGATTATATTTTTCCGCCAGTTCCATTATTTTGTCCATCTCACAGGAAACACCTGCATAATGAACCGGAACTATAGCTTTTGTCTTATCAGTAATCGCCGCTTCAATTAAATTCTCGTCTATATTCATTGTATCAGGACGCACATCCACAAATACCGGAACCGCTCCACGGAGAACAAAAGCATCTGCAGTGGATACAAAAGTATAGGATGGCATAATTACCTCATCCCCTTCTTTAATATCTGCAAGAAGTGCTGCCATCTCTGTTGCATGAGTGCACGATGTGGTAAGAAGCGCCTTAGTTGTCTTTGTCTTTTGTTCAATCCACTCATTACATTTTTTTGTAAATTGTCCGTCACCGCAGATTTTCTGGTTTTCTACGGCAATTTTAATATAATCCAATTCTTTTCCCGTATAGGGAGGGACATTAAAATTTATCATGTATGACTCCTTTTTACAATGTTGCGATTATTCGTAAACCACAAATCTGTTGTTGCTATAGGTTTCGGTATATTCATAGTCCGCTATAAAACCCTTAAGATATTCAAGTTTTTTACTTGCTTGCATCCTATCAAGAGGTTCTTCGCCGGACTCCATATTATTCACATAGTAATCCATCGCAGTTGCATCATCTGTAATAACAGCATTAACACCGTAGCTTACAATTATAACAGGTTTTGCGTCAGAGGATGCTCTAATTTCGTCCTTAAGCACTTCCATATCAGTCTCGAAGGTTTCATAGGCATAGGATGCAAGATCCGGCCAACTGTGGGGTATTGCGCAAGGAGTATCAAGAAAATACGATACTCCCGGAATATGTCCGAACAATAAAAGTCTTTGTTCTCCATTGACATTTTCCTGCCAATATTTTGTAAGACCTTCAATGGCATCTGCTTTTTCCTGATTAGTATACATTCCTTTTAAAATTTCATTATTTTCAATCCGGGCATTTCTTTCTTCGCCATCCCTGGCACCCCTGAAAACAAAAACCATACCAAAGCCAATGCTTTGGATAAGCACAGCCATAACCACCGCAGCCGCCATGGCCCTTACCGGGAATGAAATTTCTAAAGGTTTGATTTTAAGTATTAATTCATACAGCAAATACACCGCCATTGGTGCAACAAGAAATAAATTATTCATATTGGGATAAATATTATTATTGCTTCCGATTGGAGTAATTGCTATTATCAGCAAAAGTATGACACAAAGAAGTCTTCTGTCAGAAATTTGTGCCTCACTCTCATTTTTGTCCAGACTGCCTTTAATTAAAGTAATGACAAGAACCACTATAGCTATAATCAAAAGTGTGGTTGCCCACTGGAACATGGATGGATATGTGTGGTAATTCACATTAAACATTCCCTGGCCGTAATACCAACGGAACAACACAGGAATCCCTGCCACGGTAAGAATCCTTTTAATCCAAACAAAACGTTTTTTTTCAACCGCAAACATAACAGCCGTCATCAAAACATACAAACACATTCCTGCAGGCCATTTAAGCCCTTTTGTATATTCCCTGATTATAGCAAGCACCATTTCTACAGGCTTATAGGATGATGCCGAGTCAGTCATTGAAAACAGTGATGCTATCATGTCAACATAGGAATTTACGCCATAGCACGCAATTATTATTGCCATAATTGCTAAAACGGTGCCAAAATAGCCAAGCATGCACCACAATGTTTCCCGCAAAACACAGTTAAAACTTTTTCTTTTAATAAAAGCATAAAACCACACGGCAAGAATAAAGCCTACTTCAATAACATTTGGAAATCGCACCATCAGATTAGCGCCAAGAAATACTCCCGAAAGTATAAGCAGACCTTTTCTTTCAGACACCAGACCTTCGTACAGGCATATTACCGAAACAGTCATAAAAAGATAGGTAAGGTAATTATACAAAATCGTTGTGGGGCACCAGCAAAAACCGATTGCAATAAATTCTCCCACCGCTACAACCCATGCAGGAAGCTTGATTCTGTCTTTAAACCAAAAATATGAAATAAGTGCCGTTACACTTACCAAAAGCCCCGTATAAATTCTAAGTCCAAGGTAAGTAGCACCACCGGGTAGATTAGTAAGCAAAAATCCAATTGCATTTGCAAGATAGGTGGCAATTACCCATGTACCTTCCATTTCCGGAAAAAACACAAAATTTCCGGGGGAATACATGCTGTCCATATAATCCACGCCAATATCCGCTTTAATCAAAGGATAAAGCAGCAGTAAAACCGGAATCGCTATATTTATTAAAATGCGCTTTAGCACTTCTTTGCTTTTTTCATTTTGCATATAACAATTTCTACTCCTTTAAAAAGAAGACTTCTAAGATAATCCACTATAATTCCCGCTGTAAACACAACAAATATGCTGATTATCCAATTTAAGACCGACCAGCTTCCTTTAGGAAAATCAGTTGCACCAAACCATTCGGGCCATAAGTATCTTATTTCTATGTTTTCATGTAAAAGATATACACCGAAAGTATAGGGTGCTATTTTGCGGGCAAAAGCCGCACATTTCCCCTCCGGCATTTTCCAATATAAGAATCCCAGGAATAATCCCAGCGCGCCAAGAAGGCACAACAGATGATTATAATCGAAAGTATTGTCTATAAGATATTCAAATTTTCCCGCTTTATCACTGGCATATGACACCCCCAGCGCAACAGCCAGAATCAATACACAGGATACACCATAAAGCAAAAATCCCTGATAACTTTTCTTAATAACCGGCATTCCGTGCAGTCTTATGTACGCAGCAAACAGGAAAAGGCATAAAAACCATACCATGCTATATCCCCAGTCGTCCATTGCCAGTTCAAAGGGTATGAATGTTTTTTGCACACAAAAAGATATAAGCACAAGAATCAAAAGCGTCTGAAACTGTTTCTTTGTCAATTGCTTCACACCTGCAGATAAAACAGGCACAAAAATATACATACGGATATACGCCGTAGCAAACCAGTAATGATTCATCTGTACCGGGAAAATATAATTAATGTAATTATATGTTGACAGCATGTATGAAGGCAAAATTCCACACCATACAAGCACTGCCGGAACCAGTATTGAATAAAAAAGAAGCTGTGCCAAAAGTATAATTATTCTGCGAAGTTTAAAGCCCGACTCCACAAGAAAATAACCGCTTACAAGCACATACGTATTAACCGCAACTATACAAAACGCCTCCAAGAGCCAGGCACATAAACCCGCAACTGTCTGTTTTTCATCAAGGGGGACCAAAATCCCACTTTTTCCAAGATAATGGAGTGTAATCACCATAAGCATGGCAACAGAGCGCAAAAGTTCCACACTTGCCATTCGCGTATTATTCTTTTTAAAATCGTCTTCCTGCAAAACCGCTTCCATAAAACTTTCCCTTCATCTCTGTATTTATTAATTATTTTTCCCCAAAACATTACCCTGCACATTATCCGTAACCCGTCTGATAATGTATTTGGGTCTTCCTTTAACCTCTTCATATATTCTGGCAAGATAATGGCCTATGATTCCAAGGCTAAGCATTATAAATCCACCTACAATCAGAATAAGAAGTATAACAGTTGTAAATCCCTCAACCGCAGTTCCCATAAAATATTTAACAAGGGTCTGTGCCGCCAGAATAATACTGAACAAAATACACGCAGTTCCCATAAATGTAACTATCTGCAAAGGCAGAGTACTAAAAGCCGTTGCATTCATAATCGCATATTTAAACAAACTCTTATAAGACCACTTAGTTTCGCCAAACTGACGCTCTTTAACCTCATATTCAATGGTTGTGGAATTAAAGCCCGCCCAGAATGTCAACGCACGGAAAAAAGTATTTCTTTCACTAAGCCCCAAAAGTACATTAACAACTTTTCTGTCCAATAACTTAAAATCTGAAGAGGATTTCATGTCCATCTTAATAATACGGCTCATAAGTCCGTAGAATACGTCGGCAAACATGCGATGCATAAGGCTTTCTTTTCCACGGCTTGTCTTAATTCCTTCTACAACCTCAAATCCCTGCTTCCACAGTTCATACATCTTCGGAACAATTTCCGCAGGATGCTGTAAATCACAATCCATAACAACACAGGCATCTCCAAGTGCCACGGAAAGTCCCGCAAAAATAGTAGCTTCCTTACCGAAATTCCTGGAAAACTCCACACCCTTAATGCAAGGATTCTTGGCTGCCTGGGCACAAATAGCCTCATATGTTCCATCCACCGAACCATCGCTTACAAAAATCAGTTCATACTCTATGGATTCCTTTTCCAGAAGTTCGGATAACACCTTTGCAGTATTCTCAATATTCTTCTTTTCATTATAAGACGGCAAAATAATCGATAGTAAAGCCATGTTCTATTCTCCTGTCCTTATTACGGTGTCCGGCCACTCATCAGGCTCCAATTCATTCTCAGTTCTTACATACAGCACACCATCAACGACCCGGGTACTGTTTGCCCCCGGGAAACTGTCAAGGGACTGGTAAATTGCAGATGTATTATAGATTTCTCCTACTTTTTCCTGCTCCACTACCTCTATTGTTATTCCAAGATAATGCTTGAAGAAATCTTTATAGTTCATGCCGTTGTAACAGAGAAAATCACCACACAAACCAATCATATTACCGGTTACATCACTTGTAACATCAGTGGCAGGGAAATTCTCATCCCCCACAATCCCCATTATAACTACAGGCATACCGGTATAATACCCTTCCGTCTGCTCAATCCTGTCTGCAAGTCTTAAGCAATATGCATATGTCTTTTCATATCGCTTTGAAAGATTGGAGTATCCTATATTTACAGACACCGCAAAATTAAAGCACAGTACGAAGCCTCCCAAAAGAAGTCCCCACTGCACAAAATTGTTATTTTCTCCATAATTAGTAATAAAGGCTATTGTCAAAATCAAAAACAATACATACTGATAACGCATCAGTAAATGGTATCCCACATTCGGGGATATAAATAAGATAACATTTGTTATCAATGGTAGCAAAGCAACGACCAATGCACTTATAACCCAGAACCAGACACTCTTGTAAAGCTTACGTCCACATATAAGTTTTATTAAGGTAAATCCAAAAGCTACTGCTACAACCCCCACAGCCACCAGGGAAAATACATTATTAAACAGGATATTTCCTCTAAAGAAGAACACCCAAAAATCCTCATACATATTGCGTATTGTATCAAAAATATTGCTACCGCCTATTGCAGTCATATCGCTTATGCCCTGATATGTGTCCAGCTCCTTACCCTGAAGTCTTAATAACACCTGCAAAACAATATAATATAACGAAACACCCCAAACACCCATTCCAAGATATTTCAAAACGAGTGTTATCTTATTCTTCACTGCATTCTCTTTTAAAAACTCCGCAATCAGTACATATACGCAAAGTAATATACAAAAGGGCAGATACGCCTGATATGTTCCCATACTGAAAGCAAGACATATGCCACCGAAAAGGAATCCCTTTTTGTAAGACTTAGTTAAATAAACCGCCAGTACAGAAAGCATCAATGCAAGCATATACCCGTCTGCCGTAAACAAATATGCATACGTGGATGCCAATGCAGGAAATGACACCAGTAAACCGCTTATAAGCACTATCCACTCTGTCTTGTTAATATCAAGGACTTCCACTAATAAAACCGCCGTTACAGAAAGCCATATCAACGAAAGAATACCTATAAGCCAAGGCAATGTATAATAAGAACTCAAACCACATGCCACGGTCAGAAACCACCTGCCGGATGTAATCATATTTTGGTCAAAATACACACTTGCAAGTCCGTCATGATTTGGAACGTCCTGTACCCATGCAGTCACATGAATCACAAAACCCAGCAAAAACGCGGAAATAAAGGCTATTTTCCACTCTTTTTTTATATTTTTTTTCAATATCTCCATGCATTCCGCAGGGCTTTTCATATCTATTTTCTCCTTTTTGCAGAGTAAAGTATTCAACTTTGTTAAATCTAAATTCAACTTTTATTGCTTTTTCTAATTATTTTTGAATATTTTGTTTTTATTCGCATACAATCACATATTCTGCAAGTGCTTTTGCAAGAAGTTGTCTGCCTTTTTCATTTAAATGTATGCCATCAATGGCAAATTCATCTATATTGTCTTTATTGATTCCAAGATTGTGAAAATTATCAATAACGCTTATTCCGTACTCATCCGCCACTTTTATCTGGGCATCAACATAGTTTACAAGAGGACCCTGACCAAAATCAGAAGTTTCACAGTCACCAATTTTTTCACCATCTTTTTGGAAATAACAATACAAAGGTGTAACAAGTACTATTTGTACATCAGGATATCTGTCCTGAATTTGTTCTATACTGTAGCGGAGAGCCCCCGCATATGTATACACATCAAGGGGATTATCCGGATTATCAATGGGACGTCCCCCACTATAATCATTTACACCATGCTCAATAAATAGTATTTCAACCTTGTCAAAATCAATTTTATCCATTTCCTGCAAAGCGGGCAGAAAATAGTCTAACTTAAAATTATTAGACGCAATATCGTACATCTGAGCAGCAAAATCCTCACTAACAATGGAATCCGCCAACATTGCAAGGTTAACCGAATCCTCATAAAAAGTAGAACGATACCCGGAATTACCCAAGGACGCGCAGGTTCCACCAAAAGCGCAATTGGCCACCGGTTCTCCCAGTACAGATTCCATAACTGCTGTTACTGAACTTTCATCACGCACATTACCTATTATGCTGTCACCAAGACATACAATTCGATATTCCTCTTCTCCCATACCTTTCGTCTGCGTAAAAACCACTACAGACATAACTGCTACTACAATAACCGCCAATATGGGAGGAAGAATTTTTTCAATTTTCATCTTATAACCAACCCACCTGTATTCATTATTACTTACGATAATAATCTACTATTTTTTCTACCGCCTTTATAACATCACTGACATCCTCATCAGTCATGGAATAAAATAAAGGAAGACTCATCATTTCTTCGTAAAGTTTCTCCGCCTTCGGGCACTCACCCTTTTTATAACCGAGACTTTGATAAAAAGGATGATAGTATACAGGAATATAGTGAACATTACATCCTATATTCTCAGCTCCCATAGCCTCAAAAAACTCTTTTCTGTCGATTTTCAGTTTTTCGGGACGGATACGCAAAATATATAAATGTCTTGTAGTGTCAGATTCACTGATTTCTTCCTGAACTACAAGCTCAGGTATCTTAGAAAACGCCCGGTCATAACGGGCAACAATTTCTTTTCTTCTCTTGCTGAAATCCCACAGTTTATCAAGCTGGCTGCTGATAAGTGCTGCCTGAATATCTGTCATACGGTAATTGGTTGAAAGAGCCACCTGCTCATAATACCATGATCCATGGGATTCATTTACCATCATACCCTCATCTCTTGTAATACCATGGGCACGATAAAGAAGGAGCTTCTTGTAATATTCCTCATTATTAGTAAGCACGGCACCGCCTTCTCCACCCGTAACAGTTTTTACGGGATGAAAGCTGAAAGTTGTCATATCCGCTATATTACCAACCATTTTACCGTTATATGAAGTTCCTATGGAATGGGCAGCATCCTCAATTAGCACAAGATTATTCTTCTTGCATATATCGATAAAACGGTCCATCTCAACTGCCTGTCCGGTAAAATCCACCGCTACAACAGCTTTCGTCTTATCCGTAATCTTTCTCTCAACTTCAGACGGATCAAGATTATATGTCTTATCATTAATATCCGCAAATACCGGAGCAGCACCGCAATAAAGAGCACAATTGGCACTTGCCGCAAAGGTTATGGGAGTTGTAATAACCTCGTCCCCCTCATCCACACCTGCTGCCAGGCAGGCAATATGAAGCGCAGCCGTTCCGTTACTGCACACTACGGCATATTTAGCGCCTGTAAGGTCACAAAGTTTCTTTTCAAGGTCGGTAATATTGGGACCACAAGTAAGAAAATCACTCCTTAGCACCTTGCACACCGCTTCAATATCTGCCTCGTCTATATATTGATGACCATAGCCTATTTTATTTGTTCTTACGGGTGTTCCGCCTTCAATTGCAGGTAAATTCATACTTACTCCCTCTGCCTAAATTTTTCCGGAAATTATTTTTCAAGTTCCAATTCTTTTAAAAGTTTCTGCAAATCCTCTACAGAAAGCCACTCTGTATTATTACCGGAGCTGTAAGAAAATCCGTCCGGTACTTTTTTTCCTGCCGGATTAGGCTTCTGCTTATTATTCCAGGTCATCTGGGGATATACAATATAATGCTTATCAAATTCATATGTCGTCATGGAATCTTCAACAGTTACCATGATTTCATCTAATTTCTCGCCTTCACGGATTCCGATTTCAGGCATCTTACATCCGGGAAGCATTGCCTGGGCAAGGTCTGTAACCTTAAATGAAGGAATCTTACTGATAAATGTCTCTCCACCTGTTGCCTCTTCAAGGGCTTTAATAACAAGCTCTACACCTTCACGGAGACTAATCCAGAAACGGGTCATACGATAATCAGTAATAGGAAGCTCGTCCCCGCCATTTTGGATAATACTGTTAAAGAAAGGAATAATGGAGCCGCGGCTGCCTGCCACATTACCATAGCGTACAATAGAGAAATTAATATCCTTATTGCCTACATACGCATTTGCCGCAATAAAAAGCTTATCAGACACAAGCTTTGTTCCACCGTAAAGATTAACAGGATTAACCGCTTTATCGGTAGATAATGCCACAACCTTCTTAACACCCTGATTAAGTGCCGCATCAATTACATTCTGGGCACCGTTAATATTAGTCTTAATTGCCTCATTAGGATTATATTCACAAGCCGGAACCTGCTTCATGGCTGCCGCATGGACAACATAATCCACACCTTCAAAAGCACGTTCCATACGCTCCTTATCTCTCACATCACCAATAAAGAAACGGAGTTTATCTTTATGCTCCTTAAAATCATTTGCCATCATCCACTGTTTGAATTCATCACGGGAATAAATAATGATTTTCTTAGGGTCATATTTTTCCAATACATATTTGGTAAAAGCCTTACCAAATGAACCTGTACCACCTGTTACAAGAATAGTTTTATTGTTTAACATATTTTTCCTCCACGTTTTCATATGTTTATTTTTTAGCATTAAATTGCATACTTTTAATACATATTTTAAATTCACTGTTCATTATTCTAACATATTAGTAATTTATCTGCAATGCGTCCGGCTCCCATGCCATCCACAAAGCCCTTTACCTTCCTACAGGCATCCTTCCTTACACGCACATCCTTATAAGAAACAATCTCTTTCGCCATTTTTTCAAGAAGCACCGCACCCTCCTGCCTGTAATCTCCAAGGCATGGTGCAATATTATGTTCTCCCACATAATTCATCAAAGGATGCTGGTTGTCCGCAAAAGAATATCCCACAAAAGGGACTCCCACCGAACAAAGCTCATACACCGTACTGCCTCCCGCAGTAAGAGCAAGGTCGCAGCATTGCATCAGTTCTGCCATATTTGACACATTTTCATATAATATAAAATTCGTATACGCTTTTACTTTTTCTTTGAGTATTTCCATCCTCTCATTATAGTAACCGCAAATAAGATGGAACCGGATTCCCGACAGTTCTGTCACATTCCCAAAGCAATCTATAAATTGCTCCGACAAATGACAGTAATCACCGCCACCCGTAAGAAGCAATACATCTGTCATTTCTTCCTTAACTACATAATCTGTATCCGCAAATTCGTTTCTGACAGGAATATATTCAGGTCCTATAAGACATACCGTATCAAGTCCGTCATAAAGCTTTGAATAGTGGGCTTTATCTGCAAATATATTGTAATTAACCAGCATATTAACAGGATATGCCTCATTACCGAAATCATCCATGTACCCTACACGGGTATATTGGGACATTTCCTTCAAGTAATCCTTTGTGACTTTATAACTGTCCACAAATAGCCATTCAGGCTTTTCCCGTTGTAAAAACAGAACCATCTCAGGAATCTCTTCCGAAAGCTCGATTTTTCCTAAAACAACTGCATCAAAGCCTTTATTCCTTATGAACGTTGCCGATTCCTCAAGTGCTGTCACAAACAAAATCTTCTGACGCCCCTTGGAAATATCCTTAACCGCAGTGGCAATAGTCATACAGCGCATCAAATGTCCCGAGCCTATTTTATCACTGCCGTCAGCGCGGAAAACAATCATCGTTTTTCTCCTCATCAAATATGATAGATTATTCTTTCTCAACAAGTTCCCAACTCATCGGTGTCCCGTACTTAACGTCTTTTGAAACTTTTTTACCCAGTATTTCTTCATAATGCTTTGTATGAAGACCGCATGAAGGTCTTACAGAGCGAAGATTTTCCGGTGTAAAAATATCTCCCGCTTTCATGTCCTTTGCCACAAAAAGCGAACGTGAATGTTCTTTGCTTTTTTTCTGTTTATCCGTCAAATCATATGTGGCTCTGCCAAGCGCCTTTTCAATATTGCGGATATTATCAACCATTTCCTTAAATTCAGCAGGCTCCATTGAAAATGCCGCATCCGCACCACCGTCAGCACGATCAAGAGTGAGATGCTTCTCAACCATCTTTGCTCCCATCGCCACGGCAGCACCTGCAACCGCACTTCCCATAGTATGATCTGACAATCCGGAAATACAATCAAAATCTTCTGCCAAAGCAGGTATGGTTCTTAAATTAATATCCTCGTAAGGTGCCGGATAAGCAGATGTACATTTTAGTAAAATGACCTTCTCATTTCCTTCTTCCTTACAGGTTTTAAGAGCCAATTCTATATCTTCTTTATATGCCACCCCGGTGGCCATAATAATGGGCTTTCCGGTTTTTGCAATCTTACGGATCATGGGAATATCATTTATCTCAAAGCTTGCAACCTTATAAACCGGCACATCCATCTCTTCAAGAAAATCTACACTTGTAAGGTCAAAGGGAGAGGAGAAAAATATAAGCCCCAGTTCATGTGCAATTTCCTGTAGCTTAGGCTGCCACTCCCAGGGTGTATACGCACTTTCGTAAAGCTTATGCAAAGTAGTCCCATCCCAAATGGTCCCTTGTGTAACCTGGAAACAGTCATCATCACAATCAAGTGTAATTGTATCAGGCGTGTATGTCTGAATTTTGATTGCATCCGCGCCTGCCTCTTTTGCTGCACGCATTATCTTTACAGCACGCTCAAAATCCATCAAATGATTTGCAGACATTTCCGCCACTATAAACGCAGGCTCATCCTCCGCGATTCTTCTGTCTCCGATAAATATCTCTTTATCCATAAAACAACATATCCTTTTCTATTAATTAGACTTGGCAGATCTTTCAACCAGTTCTATAAGCCCTGCATCCTTTTGGAAAAGAAAAGCAACTCTTCTGCCTCCAATTGCCACTGCAGGATTGGCCTTTGATGTAACCACAAATTTACGTCTTTTTAATTCCTTAACAGCCCACTCTATATCATCTACCTCATAACAAATATGATAGGGTGATGCAGAGCCGTTCATCTTGCAGACAGTCTGATAAGCAGGACTTTCTTCACTCATTGGTTCAATAAGCTCCACAAGCTGTCCGCCTGCTTTATTTTTCATAAAAACTATATTAACCTTCCGGAATTCATCGGGCACCACATCAGAATCCTTTACAAAACCGATTTTGTTAAACGCCTTTATGGACCTGTCCATATTTTCAACCGCATAGCCTACATGATGGAAAACAAAATCCGTATCAAAATCTATTGATGCGTATTTCTTTTTCTCTTTTATCTCTTTCCATTCATCTGCAGTAATGCTTATATGGGTTATATCATAGGCAATGTCATTTTTCACAACCTCACCTTTCACCTCATTGACAATTCTGCTTCCGCAGGCCTGATGAAGCTTAATAACACCTTCATTCAGCGAGAACACTTCATTATGAAGTTCAGAAAATCCAAGCACATCAAAAACATAATCATACAGACTCATTTCAAGGGACAGCGCCAATTTCAACGAACGCAGATCCTTTTCACCTATATAATATCCCCATGAACTGTTTTTCTCCTTCCAATTAATATCAAGAAGGCACACGATTCCTGCCGGTCTGTCTTTTTCCACAATAACCCAATATCTGACTGTGTCATCCTGCTTTATTGCTTCAAACCATTTTTTCTGTCCTTCAAGGGTCAGCTTGGGGTCAGTATTCATGAACCTTGTAATATCAGGGTCCATTCTCCAGTTCATAATCTGTTCCAAATCTTCTTCCCGGATTTGTCTAAGATATGTGCTCATATATTTATCCTCTTACGCTTCCATACACTCTAAAATTTCTTTAACGGTAGTCATTTCCGCCGCTTCATCAAGAGGAATCTCCACACCAAGCTGCTCCTCTATTTCACCGATAATCATAACATGGGCAAGGGAATCCCATTCCTCCACATCCTCCATCTTGGTATCCTCGGTAATTGTTCCTGCGGGAACCTTCAAAATCTCCTCTATAATAGCAAATACTTTTTCCTTCATCATCAATTCTCCTTTTCCTGTTTTAATTCTGCAATATATGCCCTTGCAGGCTTTGTATCAAGTAAAAGCTCGTATACAAACGAATCGTCCGTCAAACCGATTGCATCAACTTCGATATATCCAAGTTTTTTATACAATTCCTCCACCGGCTTATTTTTTGCCGTGGGAATATATACTCCCCTAAGCCGTTCAAAGCCTTCTGCCTGCAATTTTGTTTCCACATCATGTAAAACTGCCTGTTCTATTCTCTTACCCATAACACGGCAGCTCATGGCAAATTCTTCTATAACAGGCACGTCTTTAACATCAACTATAACTGCCGCTACCAAACCGCTGTCACCGAATTTGTCAGAAACACCATACAGAAAAACTCTTTTATCCTCTGACTTCAATATAAGTCCAAGTTCCTCCGCAGTATATCTTTGTGTGGTAAGGTTAAACTGATTTGTTTTATTAACAAGCTGTAACAGACGCTCCCCGTTGGCTTCAGGGGCAACCGATGTCACCACAATATTTAACTCTTTTAAATAATCATCAAAATTTCCCACATTCGCCTGCATAGCCACACGCTTTGCGTTAGCAGCATATTGTATTGTTTTTTGCTTATCCTCTTCGGTCAGATAGGTCTTTTCAAAATAGTCCTTATAAATCCTAATCATTGCCTCCGGCAGATTCTCAGCCTTCTTCGGGAAATCCGGTACAATCACTTCAGGAAGCATTTGCTTAACAAGCTCCCTCTCCGTAGCATTATCGTCAAAGAAAACAAACGAATCCGTGCCCAGATTTAATTCCTTTGCAATTTCCAAAATATTAATGTGCTTTTGCTCCCAATTGATTTTTTGTATTGCAAAACACTCCGGTGTAAGTACCATATGAGGATGATTTTTAAGAATAGACTCAGCATCCTCCGGATTATTCTTTGACACAATGCCAAGCAATACACCCTGCTTGTTCATCTGAAGTATTACCCTCTGCAGGTTCTTATAAGCCAGCCCGGTATGATCATCTGATAACACAATTGGCGTAATATCATGTTCCCCTGCGATACCTCCCCAAAGAGTATTATCAAGGTCCAAAAGCAATACTTTCTTAGGGGTTGTACCCTCAAGTCTTATTTTATTAAGAATCTCTTCTGCCAACCGCTCCTGAGCAGCTCTTGTCAAAAGAATTTTACCCATATACCACATTTTAAGCGAAAAGGCATTATCTGCCCCTATATTTTCAATCATCTTCCTGTAAGGAAAAATTCTCACGTTGGAATGAGTATTACAAAGCGCCTCTAACCTGTTTTGCCATATTTGTTCCAGTCTTATTTTAAGTCCGGCATCATACACTGCCTCCATTTCGGTTCCCCACAAATACGCATCTGATATGTAATATATCTTTGTAGAATCTATACTTCCTTCAAAAGCTGCAAACCATCCTGCAACGCTTTCCTTTGCACCTTCTTCTGTAAGATTGTGCTCAAGAAGCTCCATATAATCCAATATTATAAAAGTAATATGTGCACCGTAAAGCTGATAAGAAGACTCCCGGTTAAGAAGAAGCCCCAATTCATTACCATAGCCTTCGCCCTGATAAACTTCAGTTTTCTCTTTAAGCAGGCGAAGCACAAAGTCCATATTCACATTTGATAAAAGAGCTGTCTTCATTCCGTTATCCTTTCAATTTCTTCAGGCATTGTTATTTTCAACCATCAGCTTATATTTCATCTCAGCAATTTCCCAGTCAGTCTGATTGTCAATATCCTGAACTTCCATCTCAGATACCACAAGAGGAAGTACATCTCCCACCATCAGTCTTTTGTTTTTCTTAAACCGTTCTATACGGAACACATAGAACTGTCCCACATCATGATAATGGGGTTCCAAATCCTGGGAACGGGCATCCAGATATTCAGGATATTCAAATACAAGCTTGCCTTCTCTTACTATCAAGGCACGTTGTGGCGGGTAGGAAAACTGCACCACGGGAATTAATGTATCAGCACCGCTACTTTCAAGTTTTTCCACCGCTTCCTTTAACTTTTCTGCTGTGACAAAAGGAGCTGTAGGATATATGCAGCACGCAATATCAAAAACCTGTCCCCTTTTTTCATATTCGTCAAAAACCTCAAACAACACATCGTTTGTAGTGGCAAAATCATTTGATGTTTCTTCACTTCTCATAAAAGGCACCTTAGCGCCTGCCTGCCTTGCAATGCGGGCAATCTCCTCATCATCGGTGGACACCATAACCTCATCGAAAACACCACTCTTAAGTGCCGCTTCAATCGAATAAGTCAAAATCGGCCTTCCAAGAAAATCCTTTATATTTTTACCGGGAATCCGCTTACTTCCTCCCCGGGCAGTAATAATTGCTATTTTACTCATTATTTTTTCAACCTTTTCTTAAAATTTCTTACCGTAAGTTTTAACAGATAATACCAGAAAAACGCGGCATCAGATTTCATCTGAAGTGCAATCCACTTCTTTTCTTCCTCTCCGGTTTTTTCCCGGTAATACGGGTTGTTCCAAAATTCCGGGAACTGCTTTATTACATATTCCCTCATTGCCCGTACATATGACAGTCTGCGTCTTTTTGCGCCCTGCATATAAGTAAACAAAGTAATTACATAATACAGTTCCACAAAGCGGTATTCTATCTCATCTTTATATTTTTCCAAAAGTCCTCTTGTCTTACACTCGTCAAGGAAAAGTGCAGCCGCAGCCATCCTGTCATTACATTTGGCTTCCGAAATATAATGCACCGTGGATGTGGCATGCTGGTAATAAAAATACATGGGCTCATCCAGTTTCTCAAAATGCTTAAAATAAAGCATCCACAGTGGTCCGGCACAATTGTCTTCATAAAAAATATGCTCAGGAAAATTAAGATTATTTTCCTTTATAACATCGTGCTTATAAATTTTAATAACCATACTGCCGGGACGCATAAGAAGCTTTTTACGTTTTTCTTCATCAATGGGTCCGGTCTGATCCTGACTGTTGTTTTTTACAATTTTGCCAACCTCCATTGTGTGCTCATTTACCAGATTATAATCACAGCCCACAATATCCGCGCCGGTTTCTTTGGCTTTATTAATCAACTTCTCATAATAATCAGGGGTTACCCAGTCATCACTGTCTATAAAACCAATCCATTCACCATTGGCATAACGAAGCCCTTCATTCTTTGCTCCGCCCTGACGTCTGTTGTCATCATAGTGAATAACTCGCACTTTATCAGGATACTTTTTTTCATATTCCTTAAGAACTTCCAATGAATTATCTGTGGAAGCATCATCCACTGCAATAATCTCATAATTATCCAAAGTCTGTCCTACAAGCGAATCCATGCAATAATTCAGTTTTCCCTCTGCCGCCATATTATACACCGGCACAATAACACTTAATTTCTTCATGTTCTTCTCACTATATCTGATTCATTACTCTTCTATCTGTTTATTTAGCCAATGTAAGGAGGGGTCTTCATATTTATCCATAAACGCATCTCCAAGAGCCACCGTTTCTTCTGCAAATTTAACACCCTTCATTTCCGTGAACACAGAAACCACCTTTTGGAATTTAAGCCCCTCAAAAAAATTGAGCATCTCCATAGGAACAGTTCCGTCAATAATGGGATATCCCGGAAACACTTTATAATAATCAAGTTCGTCCCTAGGATGAGGCTTGATGAAAATTTTTCCTTCTTTCTCATACTCGCTGACCAAGTCTTTAAAAAGGCGTTCCCGTACATCAAGAGCACACAACGGTTCTGTCAGAATAAGTATTTTTTTGCCAACAGCATTACCTTCTTCTATCTGTTTATCAAGCGCCTTTCTGTCCCGTATGAAAGCATTAAGAATAATTTCCTTATCCTCTCTGGTAAGGGCATCCACCAGGGGTTGCCTTGGCACTTCCACATAATACGGACACGGATACTTTATTGCCGATATGTCATTAACCTCCATATCCAGACAATACTTACCATAACCGTTCTGTACAAAAATCAGATTCAATTTCTTCGACATCCATGCCTTTAATTCAAAGTGACCTTTGTTTTCAAATCTTGCTGCATCAAAATTTTTAATACAGTTAAGCCCGTCCTCCAACGCATGGTAATAAATCTTTTTCTGATTCAAATAATACCCTATCGGGTCTGTATCGCAAAAAACATATATATCCTTATATTCCTTAAAATTCACCGGAACAAAGGGTTCTTCAAGCTTAGCATATTTTTTTGTAAATTTAATTCTGCTAAGCATGTTGAATACTATATTTCCTTTATCTTCTCTGTACTTTTTCAACTCAGGGAAAAAATCTTCCCCCTTCTCATCAAACTCTATAACTGCCTCAAACAAGCCTGTCTTTTCTACGCGCTCTTTAAGGTTTTCAAAATTGTTAGAAAGTTTACTTAAAACAAGCGTTGCACCACCGCGCTTTTCTTTGGGTAAATTCAGTTCCTTTAAAAATGTCACATATACATGGTAGTAGGTGTGACAAATGTAGATTCTATCTTTCATGGGTACCTCGGGTTGATGTTAATAAAACTGTGGGATAAAGATTTTAATCTTTGTGTATGTAAAAGTTTTCCTCTCCGGGCACGTTCCCACTCCGTTAAATTGCGTAGCTGACACTAAGCTCGACAAAACCTCGCTAAGTGCCGACGCATTTAAAGGGCCCGTCACGGAAAGATTTTTACAACACAAATCTAAAAATGTATTATTTCAACAATTTATTAACACCACTACAAAACATATATTTTATACTGCTACGCACCAGACGATAATTGTCAGTATTGCTGCAACGGCGTATGCGTAAGTTAAAAGCGTAAAAAGTTTTGACGTCTTTTTATCCGGTACGCGGTCTATGGCGATTCCTGCAGCTACTGCCGGAAACAGCACCGTCAGAACCATATATCTGAAATTCATTGTACACTGATGCGGAAAATTGTAGCAAAAATTAATGTAAGAAATAAACAACACCGCATATCCTATCAGCCAAAAGCATCTTATTCCCATATCAAGTACAGGAAAATCCTGCTTTTTGCCACATAAAAACACACGCACCATAAGAACAAATGCCCACACAGCCACCAGAAAATTAATTCCCATCATAAGAAGTGCCACGACTTTGCCCCACATAGGAAACGTAGTCATATCACATTCTCCAAGTGCCGCCGTTCTAAAAAGCTGCACCCACATATTTTCACCATAGCCCAGACTTCCGTGAAGAAGGTTATTAATAATTCCGGGGATATTGGGCACAAACCGTTCTATAAGGCTGTAATTGCCCACATACTGCCAGCTCTGTTCCGGAAGCTTATTTACATAGGTGAGGGGCATGTCAAACAAAATCAAACACCTTACCGCCCACGCAAGACCAATCGGCACACATACAACACCAAAGACAGCGTATTGCCCGATTCTTTTTCCAGGGACAAACCGCCATACATTGCCCGCCGGTCTGCCGGCTGCCACATACTTTTCCTGCCACTCTGTAATCAACACATACATAAACAGAAATGCCACCGGTATTGCTACCATTCCCACTGACAATTTTGTAAGCATTCCCAATGATATGGACAGTGCCAAAGCAAGAATATTCTTATAATCACGCTGCCTGTACCAACGAAGCGCAAACAGCACGGTCAAAAACTGAAACAACAGCGAAAGTCCGTCATTATTAATGCTTCCCGCCATAAAAATAAGACTGGGGTGAAATGACACAATTGTCATAACTACCCGCAATGCCAATTCCTTCAAACCGAACTCTTTACATATTTTCAGTGTCACCCATATTATAAGTACAGAATACACAAGGGGTAATACCTGAAGCCATTCTATCCACAAATTCTGCTTGTCCGTAAACAAACTGACAACCCCCATCCACAATGCGCTAAGCGTATGATGAAGCGGGGGGTGAAAAAACTGATAGACCTCCCTGGGATCAAAGTCAGGCAGGCCTTTATTGGTAAACAGGTAAAAAATGTAGCCCAAATGCCCGGTAAATACACCTTCCTTTGTATCTACCGAACCTAAGTCATACTGTCTTGTCTGTATTACGGGTATTGCCACCACATAATACAGACGCAGTAAAATTCCTGTTAATAATATCAAATTTAGTCTAAGGTTATCCGTTACTCTTTTCTTCATGATAGGTCTTCTCCGTGTTCACATTCCAGACATTTGTTTTGTCTGTTACTCCATTAAGAATATTATGCACGGTTTCAAAAGAAGTAACCATGGAGTGATCCATGTTATTGTAACGATGCTGTCCGTTTCTTCCCACACAGAAAAGATTCTCAATACTGCTTAAATACTCAACAGCCTCATTCATTCTGTCATAGGTGTCAAAATATGCCGGATATGCTTTCTTAACATTTTCTCTGTGAAAATCCATAACATCTTCGCGGGAATCAATAACTCCCATGTTTACAAGTTCCTTACATCCAAAGTCAACCCATTCTTCTTCGGACATATTCCAGTATTTATCCCCTTCTTCGCAGAAATACTCGAGACCTATCCACACTGTATCCTCAGGCTTCTCCACCATATAAGGAGACCAGTTGTTGAAAATCTGGATTCTTCCAAGCTTAACCCCTGCATCCTGCACGTAAATCCAGCAGTCAGGAACTATGTTATTTAAGGTCTTAAGCTCTGTTTCGTTCTTCAGATTAATCTTAGGTAAAAGAAGACCGATTGTAACAAAATCACGGTAAGGAAGTCCTGCTGCCACCTCTTTTACATTGGCCGGAACATCATTCATACCCGCAACCAAATCTTTTACAGGCATGGATGAAATCACATAATCAGCTTCCATGGTAACAGACTCGCCGTCAGAATTCACATAAGTTACAGATTTTGCTTTATTTCCCTCTGTGGTTACATTGGTAACACGACAGCCAAATTTAATCTGTCCGCCCCATTTTTCCACATCAGATGCTGCACATTCCCAAAGCTGTCCCGGACCGAATTTGGGATAATCAAATTCTTCAATAAGGGACGTTTCAACCTTGGTAGTATCGGGGTTAGGTAACATCTTATTAAAGTTGTCCTTGATAATTGCAATAATTGAAAGCCCTTTAACACGCTGAGCTCCCCAATCCGCGGAAATTTCACGGGGATGTCTTCCCCAAAGTTTCTCTGTATAGCCCTCAAAAAACATGGAATAAAGTTTACGTCCAAAACGGTTTATATAGAAATTCTCAAGGCAGTTTTCTTCTTTTTTTACAAACACAGATTTTAGATAGCTGAAACCTGCCTGCATGGTGGTTACAAACCCCATGTTCTTAATTGTCGTAGCATTCATCTTAACAGGATAATCAAAGAATTTACGTCCGTAGTAAATGCGGGAAACCCTGTTTCTTCTAAGCATTACCCGATCTTCCTTTTCAGGATCGGGACCGCCTTCTTTTAAGGGCATGGTTCTGTTAAGTACAATATCATCATAAGTGGGTTTGCCCTGCTTTGGCATTACCTCTTCCCACCATTTATTTACAGACTGGTCTTTGGAGAAAAATCTATGTCCACCGATATCCATGCGGTTACCGTTATGACGTACTGTACGTGAAATTCCACCCACTGCCTGGGATTCTTCCAGTACAATAACCTCCATTCCGCATTCGCTCTTCAAAAGTTCATATGCTGCTGTAATACCTGCCGGTCCTGCACCGATGATGACTACTTTCTTCATCCCTCATACTCCTTACGCATTTGTATTATATCTATTTTGACTTTTCTAAAGTTGCTATACCATTTTCCACTCTATATATCATATCACATTTTTCTATAGTTTGTAACCTATGTGCTATAATAACCAGAGTTTTTTTGCCATGAAGCCTGTTTATGGAATCCATAATAGCCGCCTCTGTATCATTATCAAGAGCAGAAGTTGCTTCATCAAGCACAAGCACTTCCGGATCCTCATACAACGCTCTTGCAATTCCGATACGCTGGCGCTGTCCTCCCGATAATCTGATACCACGCTCGCCGATTGTTGTATCAAGTCCTTCCGGAAGACTTCTTACAAATTCATCAAGCTGGGCCTCCTTTAAAACTTCCCAGATTCTATCTTCACTAATCTTATCCTTTGCCACACCAAACGCCACGTTCTCACGTATGGTACTGTCAAGCATGAAAATCATCTGGGGAATATAGCCTATATTTTTAATCCACGCACGGTAATTTTCCATTATGTCCACTCCGCCTGCATAAATTTTGCCCGTACGGGGTTTTAAGAGTCCAAGCAAAATGTCCACAACCGTACTTTTTCCGGCACCGGAGGCTCCCACAATTCCCACCGCACTGCCGACAGGTATAGTCAGATCTGCGTGGTCAAAAATAAGTTTGTCCGTATTGGGATAGGCATAAGTAATATCTTTAAGTTCAATGACATCTTCTACCGGAAGCTTGGTTTCTGATTCCTTAGCAAAAGACATATCTGTGTTTTCACCGTTTATTTCATCCTGAAGGCTATCGCTGACTCCCATGAAGAAGGGCTCCGTAAACGCTATTGTATTAAGCTGGTTATTAATTCTGTTGGCACTGGGAAGAAGACGCATCGCCGCCACTCCGAATGCCGAGATGGTAGGAATCATTGTCTCCACTCCGGTTCCCTGAAGAAGAAGGTATAACATATAGCTTACCATGCAGATAATCATAACCGTTTCAATCAGAAGACGGGGCACACTGTTGTAAAGGCTGTATTTCTGAACCGCATTAACATAGCCTTTACCACACTTTACATATTCATCCACAAAGTACTGCTCTTTACCCGTAATCTTAACCTCTTTAATTCCCATAACAGTCTGGGAAATCCACTTAAAAAGACCACTGTAGAAATTCTGGTTATCCTCACCTGCTTTATGCATAATGGGCTTCAAAACAACTTTGATAATAAAAAGCACCGCAAGCAATACGATTGTTACCAGTATGGTCATAACCGGGTCCTGGAAAAACAACACTGCTACAAGGCATACAAACACAATGCCCTCGGACATAAGCTGAAGCAATGCAAGAATCAGGGCATACATATTATTTACATCTGAGGTAATATTACGCTGTACCACCGCAGTATCAGCATTAAGATAAAATTCATAATTTTTTCTAAGATAATTTTTCATCAGCCTCTCAGATGTGGAGAACTGATTGCCGTACACAAAGGAAAGCATGAATTTCTGCTGGATAAAAAGAAATATATTTTTTATTATAAATGCCGCAATCAATGAAAGCATTATAACAATTGTAAACTGTCTTACATTATCAACAGGAAGGGCTTCATACAGGGTCTGAACTATTCCCCCGTCATGTATTGCATTTTCATCCATAACAATTGTAACTACCGGCACAACGATACCTATACTTGCTACTTCCAGCACCGCACCTATAAGCATGAGAAAAAGAAGCCAAACCATTGTCCACTTCTGCTTTTTGTCCAGTAATACATTTAATTTCTTTAAAATCTTACCCATACTATTGTTCCTTTAATTATCTTAAGATAACTTTTTTATCTTTTTATTCTCATGATTAAGCTATGCACTCTTTTGCTAATTTTGGGACACACAGACAAAATCAACAAATTTCTTTTTTCTTTTTCTGTAAGAAAAGGATTTTCCTTCCATATTTTTTTCCCTTTTCTTACTTCCTTTATAACTTTCCTGCAATAAGCATTAGTCTTAGTCATCTGTTCCACCGGTATATGAAGCAGATAATCCAGACGCTGCCAATAGAAAAATCTCTCCGCTTCCACCCGACACTCAGGAAAATCTTTTTCCATCATGGCAAATGCCAGGTCGCTGTTATCTATAACCGCCTCGTATAAATGAGGCTTGAAACCGCTTCGCTGATTGCTTCCCTGACGGATTAATATATTATAATGAACCTCTTCAACAGAGTATACGCCTTCTACCTTTTCAAGCATTTTAAGTATAAGCTCCAGATCCTCATTAAGCCTATGCTCCGAAAATCTAAATTGCTTTAAAAAGTCAGTTTTAATTAATTTGGTACAAAATGAACTGTCGCCCTCATGAAGCATCAAAAGCCTGAACATCTCGCTTCTTGAAAGATAATTAACCTTGCCCGATATGCGGTAGCCGTCCTTTATCATATTGCCCTGCTCATCAAAATCTCTGGACATTACCTGGGCTATGGTGCAATCAGTTTCCTTCATGACACCATACAGCACTTCAAACATGGTTTCATCCGCATAATCATCTGCATCAAGAAATCCCACATATTCGCCTGTTGCAAGTTCAATACCCACATTACGGGCGCTGCTTGAACCACCGTTTTTCTTATGATGGACCCTTACTCGGGAATCCTTAGCTGCATATTCATCACATATCCTTCCACTGCTATCGGTAGAACCATCATCCACCAGAATGACTTCCAGATTGGTATATGTCTGATTCAAAATATGGTTAATACCGTTATCCAAATATTTTTCAACATTATATACCGGTACAACTATGCTTATTTTCTCATCAAATTTATTTTCCATACTTTTTCAATTTACCATTTACCTTATTCATAAATGTATAATAATTAAAAGGTCTTGAGGCTTTCCTCATTCCAAAAATCTTCATAGCCTTTTCCACATCAGGGAAGGCCTTGTTACTGCAATAATAATCATACAGGCGCACAAAGCCTGTTTCTTTCTCATTGGGAATATGCCAGATGCACACAGGATTAGACACAGTTACAGTGGAAACCAGATAAAATTCTCCGGTCCAGAAACGGTAAATATAAGCTCCTGCCTCAGTAATATCGATTGTTTTATCGTTCTTTGCCAGTGCCGCCCCGACAGACCAGATGGTTTCATCACCTGCATGGGCTTCCATATTGTATCTTGATGCCTTCACTTTATCATATACCATGCCGCAATATTCCAGGTATTTTGATAACGCTCCCGCCGTACCTGCCACAAATTCTCCGCCGTAATGGATTATGTTTGACACAGACGCTTCCGCCGGGAAATATTTTACAAAATCCCTTCTTACAATCTCTCTGTCAGAATGGTTAAAGCTATGTCCCACAGGGAAAAGCATTACACCGTAATCAGCCTCTTTCCAGAGTTCGTCATAGCTTCCTGTAGTATAAGTATCCGCATCCATAAGAAGAAGACGCTCATATCCTTCATTTGTCATGGCCTTAAGAGCACACAGCTTATAAAAAGCCAATGCCCACGGAAATTCTTTGGGAATCTCAAAAGTATCAAAGGGCACTTTTTTTATTATAATTTCTTTCTCTTCAAAACGTTCTTTCCAAACCTTTGGCAGTTCGGTATTTGTCACAAGACACACATCATCATTAGGATTATACAACTTTGCAGAAGTTAATGCCACAAATATATTCTTCAAATACATTTCGGTAACACCCGCTCCTGCCTGCTTTTTAGTCTGCATGGATGTCTGAAAACCGTCTTTGAAGGCAAAGGCACAAAATATCAGATTTTTCATACATTTTTCCTCTTTACCGAATAATTGTACATATTACGTGGGGCAATAACCTTTGCTTTGCTTCCCGGTCCTTTATCCGGAAGGCTCACATTTTCATCACCCAGAAGCTTTTCACATATATTAAGCAATACCTTTGAAGCATTTTTTGCATTCCACATAGTCTCAATTGCGGTATATGCGCTACGCGCCATTTTTTCACGCTCGCCAGTATTATTTAACAGGTATTTCACCTTTGAAAACAATTCTTTTGTATCTTTATTTTTGTATATAAAACCGCTTTTGCCATGTTCTATAAGATAGGCTGTGGCACCTGCCGCCACATTTGACACAACCGCGCATCCACTGTTCATAGCCTCGTTAAGTACCGCGCCCCAGCCCTCTCCGTAATCACTGGTGAAAATGAAAATATCCGCCTGCTCCATTTCCCTTCTTACATCATCAGGACTTAAGAATCCGGGCATTTTTATTACATCCTGCAATTTTTTTTCAGTAAGTTTTGCTTTAACGGAAGTTTCCAGCTCGCCGCCACCCACTATTACCATCTCAAAGGATATTCCCTCTGCCTTAAGTTGCTCAGCCAAAGTCAGGGCATCCATTGGACGCTTACAATCAATAAACCTACCTGTCCAAAGTATTCTTGGCACAGGATTGGTTTTCTTTTTATTTATCAGTTCATCAATATCCTGCTCTATAAAAGGAGGAAAATATCCCCACTTAAACATTTTTCCGGGATATGACCTTACAATATGAAAATCAGATGGTACATAAGACCCGTTACAGAGAAGGTATACCGGGTGTCTTCTGTATCTTGTGTGGTCAAGGTATTTTCTTCTAAGACCTCTGGGAGAAATGGCCTTCCACTGACCTTCCCTATACAAACGCTCACTGCAGCGTATTACAGGTTTATGAGCCTGCAAACGCTCCGTAATATATGATTCATCATCAGTTCCGCCGAAAATAACAATATCGCTTTCATCAATCAAGCGTTTACACAAATCAGGTTGCTCATAATATTTCAAAAGATACGGTAATTTGTCAGTGTGGGAATCCCACCCCATTTTTACACGTTCTTCTTCCATTTCTTCCGTCTGTATAAAGCGGTAATCCTCACCAAGAACTGCATACATCTCCTCCGCCAAAGGAATCTGGTGATGATTTATATAATTAGATACAACCGTAATCTTCATATTTTTTCCTTTCTGCGGATTCTGTGTTGCTAATTCTTACATATTCTTCCATATATCTGCAAAAGTGTATGATAATTGCAATCTGCATCATGATTGCATAATGCACGTGCCCGGGCGTTATGGGCGTACTCTACCATACGTCTTTCATTTTCCCACATCCCGGTAACCGCATCTGCCAGCGCATCAGGATTGCCACCTTCAAAAAGTATTCCTTCGCTCTTCGTAAAAAGGCTGGGAATACCACCAACATCCGCCGCCACACATGGCATGCCAAGAAGCATTGCTTCTCCCAGCGAATTTGGCGAGTTTTCCAATGCAGAAGGGCACACAAAAAGGTTTGCCGCCAGGTATTGTTCTTTCATTTCTTCCGCATTTAGCCTCCCTAAAAAAGTAATTTTTTCTTCCAGCCCGTACTTTTTTATCTGCTCCAGAAGATATTTGCCATAGGAAGATATCTTAAGTTTTTCCTTTAAAGTATTATACCTGATGATGCTCTGACCTGCCACGTTAATGTGGGCATCCGGATATTTCTCAAGAATTTTGGGCATTGCCATAAGCATATAATGAAGTCCCTTTATGGGATAATCGCCCTGACTTAAGAAAATAGTGTGAGGCTTACATTTTTTATACTCCCACTGCCCCGTATAAAATCCCGGACGAAGGGTTTCACTCATAAAATAATAATTAAGCCTGGGATTGACTTCCATAACCGCTCTTTTGTCCCATTTTGTTCTTCCTGTTACATTCCTTGCAAGGAGTAGCGCCTCTTTTTCCATCTGCCCCCGACGATAAAATTTTTCCTGTTGAAGTCTTATATTATCACGCTTTATCAAATCCCTGAACAGAAAACGCTTATATATTTTGTCCGGCAAATCAGCCTTATACGCATCTGCAAGTTTAAAACATATTCCCTGAAGTCCAAGAAGAACTTTCTCAGGGTTAGTAAATACTTTAAGTGCCGCCAAAGTATGAGGATACTCTGTTCCGAAACAATGAATTACATCAGGCTTAAAATCCTCAAAAATTGTTCCCAATTCACTTTCCATTCCGGTATCATACTTATCGGGATGAGCTGTATCTTCACAAAAAGCATAAGCTTTAAAACTACACGTTTTACCCTTTATGTCAGTTGTAATCTTTTCATTATATCCCTGCATTTCCTTATCTGCCGGAAAGCACACCGAGAGTTCAACCCCAGTCCTTTCAGCATCATACAACACCTGCTCAAAAAGGCCCGTAATCCACCCCTCTTTAACAATGGTTTCTCTATTCAAATGTTTAGCTATTACCGGTAGCATTATATTACAGAGCCATAATACACGCATATTTTAACCTTTCTTTTATACAAAAATTAACATGAAACTATTTTATGTTTTTTTGACGGACTGTTAAAAAAACGTCAGCACTTGGATTTTTCGAGCAAGCGAAGAAAAATCCTTAGTACTGCTACGTTTTTTTCCAAGTGGGAACGTGTCCGGAGAAAAACCATAAAATAGTTTTACTTTAACTTTTTGTATAACACCTTCTTAAAATTTTGGTACATTCCTGATAACGCAGGGTTGTTTGCTATATAGGAGCGGACAGGTGCAAGGGTTGCCGCCATAGCTGCCTTATATTTTAGCAATTCAGCATTGGTCATATATTCTGAAGTAATAATCTCGTGTTCCAACCTGTCACGTTTCCTATTCTCTTTACTTTCTGAATATCCGCCGCCCTCGTAAGAAGCCACGGTAATACCGGCATAGAGGGGTGTTGCCCCTTTAATATAATAGCAGTAAAGAAAATGGTCATAATCCGCGCGGATTCTGTATTCAAGTTCAAATTTCTTTTTTTCAAACATATCTCTATGATAAAAACATGCCTGATGGCAGGGGATATTACGATAACAGGTAAAGCCTGTTATTTTACGGGGCGAGGGCACTAAGTCGCCGGTTTTTTCCAAAAAAGTATCCCCATAATATATTCCTTGTCCCGGATTTTCTTCGATAACGCTTGTTATTTTTTCTAACACTTTATCATCATATAACTTATCTCCGCAATTTAAGAAAAGAATATACTCACCAGATGCCTCAGATATAGCCTGATTCATAGCATCATAAATACCCTTATCTGTCTTGTTTACCACCTTGATGTAAGGCGATACAGGTGATTCCATCAATTCCTTTTCACTTTCAGTAAACCTAACCAGAGAGCCGTCCGTGGAGCCTCCGTCCTTAACAATCACTTCAAAATCACGAAATGTCTGGCACTTAACACTATCAAATGTCTCCTTAAGTTTTTCTCCCGAATTCAAGCAAACTGTAATTATGGAAAAAAATACCCGCTTCATCAGCCACCTCCGCAACTTTAATTAAAAATCCACGTTCTATAGGGCAAAATCCTAATACTTACATCATAGGCGCCTCTAAGAAATACGCCAAAGAAAATTATAAATGCCGCCGCTATTGCCACGGCAAAAAACACTTTTTGCCGTTTGTTTTCAATCTTTGTAAGTACTCCCGGAATCAGAAATACCATGGATACATTCATGTAATATCCTATACGCGAAATTTCCGGAATGAACGACCCAAAGCAATACAGCATAAGAGAGCCTATCTGCAGATTCAAATAGAATCTATTAGCATCATTATCCTTTATGCTTTGCTTATAATAAATAAGCGCAAATATAACGACTGCAACGCTTTTTAAAATATTTACCACCGACACGTCCCCTGTGTCAAAGGTTGAATTCTCATAATATGGGTAAAAAAGGAAAATTATCTCCCTATACAAATCCTTTAAAAATATCATACTGGCACAAATACCTGCACCCAGGATAAACACCCATTTTTTCCATTTGATTTTTGCCAACGGATATAATAACAGTACTACCAAAATAGACTTATGAAAAAAAGCTCCCGCCACCACCATCAAAACAAACTTAAGATAATCCCCCTTAAGAACCTGACGCATTGCACACATTGCAAGGGCAAGTGCAAAATAATATCTTACTGAATTAAGACTTAAAAAATAATATCCTCCCGTCAAAAGAAGGAAAACAGAGCCTGCAAACCATGCACTTTGCTCATATAATGCCTTCACGAAAAAATATACCGTAGCAAAAGAGAATATCCCCAGAACAATTAAATAGCACTCGTCATTTTGTGTTATAAATTGAATAAGACGAACCAACCAGTTAAATCCTGCTTCCGTCGCAACTTTCCTGCCCTGGGCAATATAAAGAATATATTGTCTGTACACCCAATAATCGTTACCTACAGCAATCCGGCACGCCGAAACGCCAAAGAGCATCCCAAATACCAGCCACAATGCCGCTTTATTAACTGCTTTCTGTCTTGACAAGGTATTACCTTCCACCTGCCATGCGGGCACAACAAACAAGGAAAAAAGAACTGCCGTTATGGTAAGTGTAATATAAACTGCCATACGCTACCTCTTTCCCTTCTTTGCTTCACTGATTCCTGCTTTCATCTGTATAAATGCTTCCTTTAGCGAAAGCTGCACACACATTTTCTCTCTATGGGCAAGTAAAAACCTCAATGCAAAAGCCTGCGCCATTCCGCCATACAGATAATGATACAAGGCACCCCTGTCAAAGAAAAACTTCTCATGATACCCCGAAAACCATGTGGATTCCGTAGGTTTTTCATACCCGATGGTAACAGGTGCCGTATACACCCTGTATCCTTTTTTAATAAATTCCCGTATAAACAGGCTGTCTTCGCCGTTACAATATCTTGCTCCCCCGCCAAATAAAAGAGAAAAAGTAACTCCAGAAGTAAGGAGTGCCTCTCTTTTTATAGCAAAACTTACCGCACCATAACGTCCGGAATTATAAAATCTGACACGTTTACGCTTTGTATTATAAAAAGTACGCCTGCTTTCCTCTATTTCAATATTAAAAACCAGCATATCCGCCTTGGGATTCGCCTCGAATTCTTTAATAATTTTTTCTTCGTACCCGTCCGCATACACAATATCCTGATCGGAAAAAAGGCAGATATCTCCCTCTGCCCTCATCATTGCTGTATTGCGGCTTAATCCCACGCCTCTTTCTGCCATGGAAATAACCTTAATAGTGCGACCGTCCTTCTGCCATTCTTCTATGGCATAATGGTCACACTGATTAATAATTATTGCATCGCTGCCCAACTTCATTCCGTCAGCCAGTTCCTTCGGATTCTGTTCCAATGCCGACACTAATACCTGAACCTTCATACTAATTTTCCTGTCTTATAGTACCAATCAATTAATTTTTTATCCGGGGTTATCAACACTGCCTTTGATATTTCTTTATTCTTTCCTAAAAGTTCACGGATAGTTTTCTCAATAAGGGGACCATTATGATCCTTACTTTTTACATACAATACCGCCGAACCATCCTGTTCTTCACAAACGACAACACTGTCGTTTTTACATTCATTTTCCCCGGAATTCTCCTCACCCATAACCATAGGTATTCCGTATCTTCTTTCGAATTCAACAGGAATATATATTGATGTATCAAGCACCACATAAACATACATAAAGAACAGTGTAAAACATACACTCACCACCGCTCCCAGAATGCAGGCTTGCACCGTACGATTATCAAAAGCCGTAAGCGTAGCGCTATCCGGAATAAGTATCGGACGGATTGTATCAATTTCTCTTTGTAACTCACCAAATTTCACAAATGCCGACTCCAGAGAATCAGTGATTATCATGGTAAGCTCCGGCGAATTGGTTGTAACAGTAACATGCACAATGCGTACATCCGTAAGTAATGTTGCAAATACAGCAGCCGCAATTTCCTCACGGGTAACTTCTCCGTCCAAATTGGCAGTTACTCCCGCCATAACCTCATCCATGAAAATATCCGTATGTATCAGACTTTCCCATGTCTCTTTATTGTAAAAAGTATACTGCTGTTCCTGTGTTACCGCATTCACATATTCAATATAAAACTCAGATTCTGCCACATATTCTCTTTGCGGAGCATATACCACATGGGTAAGAAAATAAAATCCGCCAAAAACCACTGCCCCTGCCAAAGCCATGACTATCAGAAGCCACGACTTACCAAGCAGGCGAAGGAAACAAAGTCTGGTATCCAAGGGTTCTTTTCCGTATTTACATTCCCACATACTTGTCTTCCTCCTCTTTTTCCAATGCCTTTTGATTAGATTTGGCATTTTTAAGGGCTGTAATCTGCTCCAGTTCCACGCCCTCAGTACTGTCAGGTGTGAAAAGGATTTTCAGTGTAAGTAACATAAGTTTTATATCAAGCCAAACCGAATAATTTTCCACATAAAACAAATCAAGTTTTAATTTATCGTAGGGTGTGGTATTGTATCTTCCATACACCTGAGCATACCCCGCAAGCCCGGCTTTAACCTTTGTACGGAATGTAAATTCAGGCATAACCTCCACATACTGGGCTATAATTTCAGGGCGTTCGGGTCTGGGACCAATAAAGGACATCTCACCCTTAATAATATTAATCAGCTGCGGCAATTCATCTATTCTGACCTTACGTATAAAGCGGCCCACCGGTGTAATGCGGCTGTCACCTTTAGAAGCAAGTCTTGCCACACCATCCTTCTCCGCATCCACACGCATACTGCGGAATTTCAGTATTTTAAATTCTTTTTGGTTAAGTGTACATCTGGTCTGCTTATACAACACAGGACCGCCGTCATAAGCCTTTATGATAATAGCCGTTACCAGCATAATCGGAGATGTAACCGCAAAAAGTAAAAGGGCACACACCAAGTCAATAAGTCGCTTCAAAAATCTTTGTTCAATAGTGATAGAATATTCCCTGTTAAGTAAAATAGGCGTATCAAACAAATGAAGCTGTTCCGAACCCTTCAATATAACATCTGTTATTTTGGGCATGGTATATACGCGTATCCCCCTGCCATAACAATATTTAAGAAAATGATTACGATCGTCGGCGGAAATATCCCACAACACGATTCCGCCATAATCACCAACAATTTCCTGTTCAATCTTCTTACGTGTTTCAAGGCTACCATTTTCCGTATTTACACATTTTGCAATAAGATATTTATCCTTACGGCTGGAAAATTTCCGTTTAATATCTTCAATAGGTCTGTCACCATGAATAAGCAACAGTTTTCTTGGTGCAAAAATTTTCCCCAGAATCCATTGAGCCACCACAGTCCACACGGCAACACCCATAATCTGTAACGCCGTCATAAGAGCAAACATTCTTACAGGAAGCAGTTTCAGGCACATAAGTGAAACCTGGGCATACGTAAGCACATTAGTACACAAAGTCGAAAAAATAAGTGAAAATATGACCTCAGTATTCCGGTAGTAGCTTAATTTCATTCCGCCGTACATGGAAGAACACATAAAAAGAAGCATTGCATATATGGCAAGAACCAATATATGACCATTCTCCCAGAAAGGTAAACGTTCCTTAACCCAGCGCGGAAACAACTCACCGTACCAGAAATATTTATACCACAGCCACTCATAAAAAATATTTACGGAAGCCATCGCCAATATGATTAATCTTTTAAAAGATGCCAGATTCTTCATTCAGCCTGTCCTTTCTAAATATATTACTCTTAAGTATACCATTTTTTAATCATCGTATCAATTACGGCAATACGGTATCTTACTATATCCTTCTATACACTGCATTCCATGCCCAAAAAACAAAATAGTAACCGCTCTTAAACACAGATAATCCTTCCGACCTGCGGTAAAGATTCCACACACGCCTTATAGCTTCAAGTTTATTTGAAGAAAGAGTTTTCGCCGACCGGCGATATTTTACAAGATTCTCATCCAGTCCATTCGCCACGTAACCCATCCTTAAAATTTTCCACCATAAAGCAGTATCTTCGCTTTTTATCTGAGGCATGTACAATAAATCCCTGCCTGTTTTTTTCATGTCAAACATTACGGTTGATGTAAAAATAGTGGTATTCTTTAAAGCCTGCTTATATGACAGGTTTTCCGGAACCCTTACAATTTTCCCTGTCCCTTTACCTGATTCATCCGCAAATTCATACCCGGTAAAAACAAATGCACTTTCCTTTTCCTTCAGGAAAAGCAATTCCTTCTCAAGCTTATCCTTTTCCCACAAATCATCTGCATCAAGAAACGTAAGGTAGCGTCCCGTTGCATTGGCAGTCCCTGTATTTCTGGCCACAGCTGCTCCGCCGCCTTCAATGTGAAAAGCTTTAATCCGCGAATCTGACGCTGCCAGTTTATCAATAATCTCACCGCTTTTATCGGTGGAAGCATCATTTACCAATAATAATTCCCAATCCGTATATGATTGATTCACAACGCTTTCAACAGTTTCTTCTATAAATTTTTCAGCATTATATACCGGTATTACAATACTTATCAAATTATCCTGCATAAGCAATCCCTTCGTTTGTCTATTCAGCCCTTGCATATATGACATAATTGTCAGTTGTTGCCACGAAGCCGTATTTAACCGCATCCGCCTGCAAATTCTTAGGAAAAGCTTCCCCATCTTCTGAAATAAGATTGTCCTTATCAAATACCACATGCGTTGCCCCCGACAAAGCCAGCTCTCCGGGAAGAACATCCTTATTTTCTTTAAAAGGCTCGTTCATATGTTCCGACAATCCATACGCCCAATCTTCATAGTTTCCATAAAAAGCGTAATCAAGTTCCCATTCCCATATATCTCTTCCGTAAGCAGTAAGAAGTCTGCCATCATAGGCTCTTGCCTTTTCCATGATTTCCCGAGGTGCCACAAGCGTAACCTGCATGCTTCCTTCATCTTCCAGAAGAAGCTCACATACTTCAGAAATCTCATCAGCAGTAATCACTTCCTCTTCCGACTGATATCCACGGGCCACAAATCCCGACATAAATATCAAAAGACACCCGCACAAAATAATTGCATACTTTTTCCGTTTATCAGCCTGCCTGTTGCAACCATCCGCTAACGCAAAGGCGATAATGCCCACAACCGGTAATAACCACTGTATTTCTTCCCCGCCGTAAAAACCTTGAAAATATTTATCAATAATTATTCCCGTCAATGGAAAAAGAACCAGCACAGAACCAAGAACTGCAAATTTAAAATAGACATTCCTGTCATCGTTATTCAAATATAAATACAGTATTGCCACCAAAAATAACGCTAAATACATATTGCACCTTCTACTTCTTTTTTAACCTTCCCGCCACTTCAATAATGCCAAACAAAAATGCCGTAAGCACACAAAATCCCAAGCCGTAAGTGGTCCATATAACGAACAATTCAGCCGCCGCACACACTAATGCCAACAGCCATTTTTTACTCAAACATACATACACGGTAAAAGGAATAAACACACCAACGCACAAGGCATATCCCGTAAATCCACGGTGAAGAATAAGTGCTGACAGTGATGTCACTCCGTAATCTCCCACCAGAAGCATAAAACCAATTATAAACATAAATATCAGACGGCTTAACTGATTTTCCGGAAACAATTTCTTCGCAAGCATCCAATATACCAAAAGCAAACTTCCAAGCACGAAGCACGGAAAAACTTTATACAACACCACATCTGCCGCAACATTAAAACTTTCAGCCAAAAACGCCTGAAAAAACGGCAACGTCAATATCTGCTGCCTTATGGGCATCCCCTCTTCAATAAGCATTCCCGTAAAACTGTTATACTGATAAATACTGTCCGTCTGTAAGGTAGTCCTGATAGTTTCAATTGTAAAATCGCCTGACACATCTGCCTTTCCCACCAAAATCCTTATCACACAAAGAAGAAAAACCACAGCGTTAAGTGCCATAAAACACAAAGCTTCTTTAGAAGCATCCTTAAAAGGAAGCGCTAATTTAATCTTCCCTTTTCTTATATCAAAAACACTACATACAACACCCGCAAGTGCCACCACAAACAGCACCAGAGGATATATGCGCAGATACAGGGAAAAAGGACCATTTGTATACATCACTGAAAAGTGTATCACCCCCGATAGCACAAGCATGGTCATTACTCCGGTTATATATGCGGTTCCCGCATCCTCGTTTCTGCCATCCAACACTTTTCTGATTGGCACTCCCACAAGATACGGCGCTATTAATAAAAACAATACCAAAACTATTATCATAAAAGCTCCTGTTGCTAAGTATTTCTCTTCTAATTAATCATAAACTCATGACACATTAAACCACTATAAATTTTACCATAGTTTGACAGTATATACAAATAAAAGATGCCTCCGGCACAGTTTGATTCTGTACCATACAGGCATCTTTTTACCATCTTATCAATATTCAGTTTTATATAAATATACCTTATACAGCCATCGCCTTTACATCAAGACGTACTTTATCTGCTATTCTTGCTATGTATTCGCTGTTGGTAGGTCTGTTCTTACCGGTAATATTGGAATACCCGAACAAATCCTCAAAGGTATCCTCATTACCACGTTCCCACGAAACCTCAATAGCATTACGGATAGCACGTTCCACTTTCTGGTCGGTTGTTTTGAAACGTTTAGCCACAGCCGGATAGAGAAGCTTGGTAACACTGCTTACAGCTTCCATATCTTTACCGGAAAGCATAATTGCATCCCTAAGATAATGATAACCTTTCAAGTGAGCAGGCACACCAATGTCCAACATAATGCGTGTAATGTACTGTTCCAGTTTCACATCTTCCATTAATCCAATATCCATTTTCAATTCCCCTTTTTAATGTAAAATTCTCCCCGTTTTTTTGATTTTTGTTGTTTTTGTACGAATATCTTCGTTACAAGTTGATATTAGCAGAAAAAACGACATTTGAAAAGTGTTATTTATCGCGTAATTTTAATTTTTACGATAGATTATATATTCAGGATTATCGAATATGACAGCATATTCATTGTCAAGCAACGCCTGATTCGCCTGATAAATCGCCAAATAATCATGTTCCAGCCAGTCTGCACGCAGACTCTTTGATTTTGAGAAGAATAAATACTTGGCTTCAAGAGGTATTTCATCCGAATAAAGCATCATATTTACTCCGCTTCCGGCAGGCATTGAGGCAAGGACCTTGGGCTCCAGCGTAAACATCACCACCGTATTGTTCCACGCATCCGCGCCCTCAGAAACTTCAATTACCGCTTCCATATCTTTTGCAAAAGAATCCCACTCAGCCCGAATTTCCTTACCCGGATATCTTTCCGCCGTGAAATCCTCCATATTTGCAGGTACAAATAACATCCCCATACCATACAGCACAAGCATTCCCCAAAACAACCTCTTAGTCTTTGTCATCATAAGAAGATACATGGAAAAAATAACCACAATACCAAGACTTCTAAAAAAAGTAAAAGGTTCAAGTGAATAAACTGTTATAAACGCCCCTAAAAAAAGCGCCGTGCCAAAAGACACCTGGGATAAAATGACACAGTCCGTTTCCTTCATTTTCCACTTTTTAATACACAATACAACAAAGGGCGCAATAATCATCACAAACAAAAATGGCACAAACCACTTAAACATACCATGACCCGCTCCTGTCCTAAAACAGCTAAGCAAGCCCCAAAGCCCCTCCTTAACCATAAAAAGAACAGACCTTACAACCGCCACTATATCAAAACTTTGTAATGCCTTTAAAAGATTCTCTGTTTTGTAAATATTATAATTACTGGATATCAAATGAAGCAGATAATAGCTTCCGCCACCCACAATCAAAAGTGCCCCAAAAGAAATTAAAGCTTTTTTCCACCATTTGCCTTCTTTGAAAGAACCAAACACATAAAGAGGTACCGCAAATACAAAGAAAATATACACCTGTATAATTGTTATGAGATACAACGGAAACACAACATACTTGAATACTTTGCCGCACTCGCCAAAGTACAATTTATACATCATACCGGCAAGGATAATTGCAAGAGAAAATCGCAAAAGTTCAGACATAAGTGTAACCGAATACAAAACAACAAACACAGAAAGCCCCTGAAGAAGCAACATTCTTATCAAGTATTTTTTCTTCGGTTTAACAAGCAGTATAAATATCGCTTGTGCCAGCACCACAAATGTAATGTTTGCAAAAAAAGCCGAGCTGTAATTCCACCCAAACATCATCCCAAACAAAGCATAGGGAAAAAGTATTGCCGGACTCCATGCGCTTCCCGTTCCCAGTATGGCATGTCCCCCGTCAAACCCCCAGTAACCTAAGGGCTGCCCTGTGGCCAGCCAGGTTTTTATCAATTCATAATAAGCACCCTCATCATTCCACTGGGGCATGGGAAGGGCGCTGCCTTTATTCGCCAAATAAAATAAAGCGATTATCCCTGCCTGAAGCACAGGCAGGAAAATCACCGCTGTTTTTAACCAGAAATTTTTATTGTTAAGAATTTTAAAAGAATCGCTTTTCATATTAAATTTCTTCCTTAACCAAATATATCGGACGTCTTTTTACTTCAAGATAAGTTTTTGCCAGATATTGTCCCAGTATTCCCAGACAAAACAGCTGCACCCCGCTGCTTAGCAAAATAATACACACAAGCGACGGCCATCCCGATACAGGATCCCCAAAAATCAGTGCTCTGACAAATATGAAAATCAAAAACAGGAATGCAAAAATACAAAACACCACTCCAACCACTGCCGCAATTGACAACGGCACCGTTGAAAATGCTGTAATGCCTTCAAAAGAGTACAACAAGAGTCCCCAAAAATTCCATTTCGTCTCACCCTTAACACGCTCAACATTCTCATATTCTATCCATTTCGTTTCAAATCCGACCCAGCCAAAAATTCCTTTGGTAAAACGGTTATATTCAGACATGGAAAGCACCGCATCCACCATGCGTCTTGTCATAAGGCGGTAATCCCTTGCCCCATCCACAATATCGGTTTTGGAAATTTTACGCATTAGTCTGTAAAACATACGGGCAAACATAGAACGAATCACCGGCTCACCTTTGCGGTTCACACGTCTGGTCGCCACCGAATCATATCCGTCTTTAATATAGCCAAACATTTCAGGCAAGAGCGATGGCGGGTCCTGCAAATCCGCATCCATCACCACCACATAATCACCCTTTGATTTCTCAAGTCCTGCATAAAGAGCCGCTTCCTTGCCAAAATTTCTGGAAAAAGAAATCAGGCGGACTCTTTCATCTTTTTTCCTAAGTTCTTTTACTGCTGAAACAGTACCATCCTTAGAACCGTCATCAATATAAAGTATTTCTATATCCAAAACTTCCTGTTTGAAAAACTCTGAATTTTTCATTAATTCTTCATAAAAATACGGAACATTTTCCTCTTCATTAAAACAGGGAACTATAACACTTAGTAAGCTCATCTTAAGCTCTCCTTATAAGAATACTTACAGGTATTCTTCCATACCTTCCGCTTCCAGCTTCTCAACTATTACCTTAACATCCTGGACACGGTTCTTATCACATACAAGCACCGCATCAGGAGTCTGCACCACAACCAGATTCTCCACACCGATTGCAACAATCAACTTATCCTTAGCATAACAGATACACCCGGCGGAATCAAGAAGGATATGCTCACCGCGGCATACATTACCCGCTTCATCTTTTTCAAGCACTACAGGCAATGTGTCAAAACTTCCGATGTCATTCCATCCGAAATCACCTTCAAGCATCAACACCTTATCTGCTCTTTCCATAATGCCGTAATCCACAGATATTTTAGGAATGACAGGATACACTTCTTCTATAACCTTCGCTTCATCCTCAGTACCCATTGCATCACCGATTTTTACAAGGCACTCATACACATCAGGCAAGAGTTTTTCAAAATATTCAAGGATTGTGGAAGCCTTCCATACAAACATACCGCTGTTCCATGAATATTTTCCGTCAGCCAGATATTCCTTGGCAGTGTCCAAATCCGGTTTCTCCACAAACTCTTCAACCTTGCGGTAAATTTTACCTTCAGTTTCTACGTTACGGATATATCCGTATCCGGTAGAAGGAAATGTAGGACGTATACCTATAGTTACAAGTCCATCCGTTTCTTCCGCCGTCTTCACAGCTTCTTTCATAACCGATACATATGTATCTTCATCCTTTATATAATGGTCAGAAGCAAGAATGCACATTATTCCGTCGCCGTATTTTTTTACAATTTCCATTGCCGCATAACCGATGCAGGCAGAAGTATTGCGGGCTGCCGGTTCAGCAAGTATATGATCGTTCTTTATTCGACCCCTCATCAGTTGTTCTGTTAAATCAGCGTGAGCACGATTTGTAACCACAAATATATCATCCGATTCAACAAAACGCACCAGACGGTCAAAGGTAAGATTAACCATCAAATCTTTTCCTGTAAGGTTAAGAAATTGCTTAGGCAGTTTTTTTCTGCTCAAAGGCCAGAAGCGTGTTCCGCCTCCGCCCGCCATAATCACACCAAATGTTCTCATAGTCTTGCATTCTCCACATTTTCTTTAAACCATTCATAAGCCAGTTTAACGCCCTCTTCAAGTTCCACCTTATGGCGCCATCCCAATCCATGAAGCTTTGTTACATCCGTAAGCTTTCTGGGTGTACCGTCAGGCATGTCTGTATTCCAGACAATTTCACCTTCATATCCCACTGCCTTTTGAACAGTTTCAGCAAGTTCCTTTATGGTAACTTCAACGCCCGTACCAATATTAACATGCTGCTCACCATCGTAATTCTCAAGCAGAAACACACACGCATCTGCCATATCATCAACATATAAGAATTCCCTTAAAGGTGTACCGCTCCCCCATAACTCTACCGTGGGGGCACAGTTTATCTTAGCTTCATGGAATTTACGTATCATAGCCGGCATTACATGGGAATTTTCCAAGTCATAATTGTCATGAGGACCATAAAGATTGGTAGGCATACAGCTTATAAAATCATCCCCGTACTGACGTTTGAAAAATTTACACATTTCAAGACCCGCAATCTTTGCAATAGCGTACGCCTCATTGGTAACCTCAAGAGGCCCCGTAAGTAACGCATCCTCCGGTATGGGCTGGGGTGCCATTTTGGGATAAATACATGTACTTCCCAAAAACAGAAGCTTTTTCACCCCGTAATCATGCGCCGCTTTAATTACATTACACTGAATCTGCATATTCTCATATGCAAACTCTGCCGGCAGGGTATTGTTTGCATTAATACCGCCAACCTTTGCAGCCGCAAGCACCACCGCGTCAGGTCTTTCTTTATCGAAAAATTCACGCACATCACTTTGATTTGTAAGGTCCAATTCTTTATGGGTACGCCCTATTATATCGGTGTAGCCTTTAGCCTTTAAAGACCGCACAATGGCACTTCCCACAAGACCTCTGTGACCCGCAACATATATTTTATCTGTTTTACTAAT
Source organism: uncultured Lachnospiraceae bacterium (assembly GCA_964528145.1). Taxonomy (GTDB): domain Bacteria; phylum Bacillota; class Clostridia; order Lachnospirales; family Lachnospiraceae; genus Acetatifactor. The sequence goes on from CAZGSF010000004.1 coordinate 51,236, forward strand.
CATGCTCATTTTATCACCCCGTTATTTATTGGCAGCTTTGTACTCTTCACAGCTCATTCCCGCAACTTCTTTCATGTCTGCATCCATCATCATAGCCACAAGACCGTTAAAATCAATATCACGTTTCCAGCCAAGCTCTTTCTCTGCCTTTGTGGAATCTCCCCAAAGAAACTCAACCTCTGCCGGACGATAGAATTCAGGATTAACGTCCACAAGGAGTTTACCGGTCTTAGCATCATAACCTTTTTCATTTACACCGGTTCCTTCCCAGCGAATCTCAATACCAAGCTGTGCAAAAGAAGCCTCCACAAATTCTCTTACCGTATGGGTTTCGTTTGTTGCAAGCACATAATCTCCCGGTCTGTCCTGCTGAAGCATAAGCCACATACCTTTCACATAATCTCCGGCAAATCCCCAGTCACGCTTTGCATTCATGTTACCAAGAGATAATTTTTCCTGCTTTCCTGCCACAATCGCCGCTACCGCCAGCGTAATCTTACGGGTTACAAAGTTCTCACCACGTCTTGGAGACTCATGATTAAAAAGAATTCCGTTGCAGGTGAACATATTATAAGATTCACGATAGTTTACAGTAATCCAGTACGAATATAATTTCGCCACACCATAAGGACTCTTAGGATAAAAAGGAGTCTTCTCACTCTGAGGTGCAGTCTCAGGCAAGCCGCCGAAAAGTTCAGATGTTGATGCCTGGTAAAAACGACAGTTTCCACCGTTTACACGGATTGCTTCCAATAATTTCAAGGTACTGATTCCTGTAGCTTCCGCCGTATACTCCGGCACCTCAAAGGATATTCCAACGTGGGACTGTGCAGCAAGATTATACACCTCCGTAGGCTTAATCTCTGCAATAAGACGCATAAGATTACTGGAATCCGTCACATCCGCATAATGCATAAAAAATTTAATATTGTTATATGAAGATGACAAAATATGGTCAATTCTTGCTGTATTTGAAATACTGTGTCTGCGCACAAGTCCATGCACCTCATATCCCTTCTCAAGCAAAAATTCTGCCAGATATGAACCATCCTGTCCTGTTATACCGGTTATCAATGCTACATTCTTCATGTTTTCCTCCGTCTGCCAAGGTCATTTTCATGCCCTAGGTCTAATTTTTGTATTATTTTGCTATTCCTTTTGTTAGTATACTACGCTATAATGTGAGTATCAACTTTTTACATTGCGAAAAAACCGTAAAATATTGCTATAAATTTTTAATCATTAAAGAGGTGCTTACAATGGCAACAACCACTTATTCCAACAGAATACTTGCAACCCCATCTGCCTACGCCAAAGAACACTACCTCTATGTACAGGAAATCGGAACATTAAAAAGCCTTATCCCACACACAAGCAGCCGAAAAAATCTTAATTCGCTACTCTTTTTTGTAGTCTTGGAGGGTGAAGGTTATGTTGAGTACGAAGGTTCTTCCCACGCTTTAAAAAGCGGTGACTGCATCTGGCTTGATTGCAGCAAACCATATTCCCACAAAAGCAGTATTGAATTGCCCTGGACACTAATGTGGGTGCACTTTTGGGGCCGGGAAGCCCTCTCCTTTTATCAAAATTTTATAGAAAAGGGGAACACCTTCCTTTTTCGTCCGGGAAATACTTACCCCTTCACCAACACTCTCACCAGACTCTACAGGGAACAAAGCCGTAAGGATTCCCTGGTAGAACTTGTAAGTCACAACTACCTTACAGATATTATTACCTCTATTTATCTTGAAAATGACAACACCCATGCAGGCAACCTGCACATACCCGAGAAATTTTCAAAAATACGTTCCTACATCGACGAAAATCTTGACAACAAACTGGAGCTGGATTTTCTTGCAAAAGAATTTTATATAAGCAAATATCACCTTTCCCGGGAATTCAAAAAATTCTTCGGCATTACCATCGGCGAATATATTTTAAAACAACGAATTTCCAAAGCTAAATCCCTGCTTAGATTTTCAGAATTATCTGTCAACGACATAGCCTTCCGTTGTGGTTTTTCCGATGTGGGATATTTCACCAAAGTGTTTAAGAAAGAAGAAAAAACAACACCTTTAAAATACAGAAAGTCATGGTAACACAAACATCATATTTTCTTAGCACTTTCCACCTTGTTTTTCTAGCCATAATCAACTATAATATTCTTAATATAGGTTACACTATACAAAAGAATATATTCTATACAGAAAAGAGAGAACTCATGGATTTTTTAGATACATTACTCAACAATAAAGTTCTTATTGCGGCAGTAGCAGGATGGTTTACAGCACAAGTACTTAAGACCATCATCCATTTAATTATTACTAAAAAATTTGTAGCAGAAAGATTAGTGGGAAGCGGAGGAATGCCAAGTTCCCATTCTGCAACAGTATGTGCCCTTACCACATCCATTTTTCTAGAGCAGGGACCCGGCAGTGTAGAATTTGCAATCTCTCTTATGCTCGCAATTATAGTAATGCATGATGCCAGAGGTGTCCGCAGAGAAACAGGTATTCAGGCAAAAGTACTTAACGAAATGTTGCAGTTCTTTGAAGATATGGGAAGCGACATGCCTCCCCAGGACAAACTCAAAGAATTCGTAGGACACACACCCTTTCAGGTGCTTATCGGAGGATTGCTTGGTATAGCAATCGCAGTTGTTTTGTATTTATAAAATGAATTATTAAAATATTTAAAACGATGGTGTTTCATAACACTAAAGTTCTTTCGAAAAATCAAACAGCACACAAAGAGAAATTATAAACCGCCAAATTCAAAACTTACGCAAAGCGTTCAGACAGGTTGAATTTGGCGGTATTTATTCTTTGTGCACTGTTTAATTTTTTATCCGAAAGAAACTTAGAAGTGTTATGAAACACCATAAGTTTACATATTTCAGCAATACATCTTATAACTACTTAAAATCACGAAGATATTCCGCGATGGCGTCATGCCAGTCCATAAATTTGAAATCAGTAGTCAAACGGAACATATATTTATCCATTACAGAATATGCAGGTCTTGGAGCAGGTGCACCAAATTCCTCAGTAGTAATACGCTCCACCTTTGTGCTTTTTCCTGCCAGACGGAAAATCTCTTCCGTAAAATCTGCCCACGAACATTCACCCTCGCAGGTAGCATGGAAGGTTCCGTAATTATCAGTAAGCATCAAATAATCAATGGCTCTTGCCAATTCTTTGGCACTAGTGGGACTGCCGAACTGGTCGCCTACCACACGCACCGTATCATTTGTTTCAGAAAGCCTAAGCATTGTCTTAACAAAATTCTTGCCCTCGCCATATAGCCACGCAGTACGCAAAATAAAATACTCCTTAGAGAATTCTTTTACAAAATTCTCACCTGCAAGCTTAGTCTTGCCGTACACACCCTTCGGTCCCGGTGCATCAAACTCAGTCAAATGAGAATCCCCATCTCCCGAAAAAATATAATCCGTTGATATCTGCATCATCTTAGCACCAACCCGGGTTGCCGCAATACTTAAATTGCGGGGACCGATAGCATTGATTCTGTACGCCAGATCAGCCTGAGTCTCGCAGGCATCCACGCCCGTATGTGCAGCACAATTTATAATCGCATAAGGCCTAACCTCTTCCACAAACTCCATTACTTTTTCAATATCGGTAATATCCAGCTGCTCTACGTCAGTATTCACCAATTCTAAATCAGCACGCCCTGCAAATCTTTCATTCAACGCTCTTCCCAGCTGTCCGTTACATCCGGTAATTAATATCTTTTTCATAGAAACTCCTTAAAATGTTTATTTATTAATATAACCATTTTTCATTATTTACATTTTAAACCATCAATTGTTTTCTGACAAGGCTGAGTTTATGGTGCACTAAAGGTTATCTCTCCACGTATCCTTCCCAATAATTTCGACAATCTCATCTACATGGTTATCTGTATTAATTCTATTCCAGTCACCATATTCTTCGAATAAAATCAATTCAACACTACCATTATCAGACATACGCGCTCCATATAAGTAGTACGAACCATAATCTGTCATGACACACTCTTCTGAGATTTCAGCATTTCCATTTACTAATTGCAAATGCATATAGCACTCATTCAATTGCTCTTCATTTAAGAACGACACTTTTTCATAGTTATCATAGTTTTGATTCAAATAATTGTATAAATCACTTATATTTTCCACATAATCAATTGGCATATCCGAAATATCAAAATAACATTTATTACCGTATTTATCTATAAAATATCCTAAATTATAGTAGTTATCACTATATTGCTGCCTGTTACAAATAAAAACAATATTTTGTGTTATTTCATCCCTTATCTTATCAGAGCAACCTGTAAGAACAATCATAAATATCAATATTACAGACAGTATCCTTTTACATCTCATACTTATTGAACTCCTATAGGCGTGGTAGTAACACATAATCAATTTACATTTTTAGAGGAACTCCTTAAAAGATTATTTAACATTTTAGACGAGTTCCTCTACTAAACCTTCCCATTACTCAACCAAATTCATATACCACTCATGTAATCAAACGATGTGCAACTTATATTGTACCATGTTCTTCCTGTATTGAACACAATTGATGAATCATTTTCTTCTACCACATAAAATTGGTTGAGTGAAAAGTTAAATTCCGCATGCAAAAGTAAATTCCATACTGA
>CAZGSF010000005.1:0-46991 GCA_964528145.1 uncultured Lachnospiraceae bacterium
AAGAATTTAATCCGTTTGTCCGGATATAAAGTGGATGAAGATATTAAGATTGAATTCACAGGCTTAAGACCCGGTGAGAAGCTTTATGAAGAGCTTCTTATGGATGAAGAAGGAATGAAGGATACCGATAATAAGCTTATTCATATCGGTAAGCCCATTGAATTTGATGAAACTCTTTTCTTTAAACAGCTTAATGCTTTAAAGGAAGCGGCCCAGAACGAAAATACAGACATTAAATTCCTGGTAAAAGAAATGGTACCCACATATCATCCTGTGGAGCTGTTCAAAGATTAAATAAAGAATGGTGTGAGATTGTTATGGAAAAAAGAATCTATTTGTCATCGCCTACAATGCACGGCGAGGAACAGGAATACATCAAAGAGGCATTTGACACAAACTGGGTGGCACCTTTAGGACCTCATGTGGATAATTTTGAGAAGGAACTGGCAGAGTATGTGGGTATTTCCCACGCTGCGGCGCTCAGTGCAGGAACGGCGGCTATTCACTTGGCAGTTAAGTTGTTGGGAGTTACACAGGAGGATTACGTGTTTTGCTCTTCCCTTACCTTTGCGGCAACCTGTAATCCGGTTGCATATGAGAAGGCAAAACTTGTTTTCATAGATTCTGAGTCTGACACATGGAATATGTCACCGGTGGCATTACGGAAAGCTTTTGAGAAATATCCTAATCCCAAGGCGGTTATTTGTGTTCATTTATACGGAACTCCTGCCAAAATGGATGAGATTATGGAAATATGTAAGGAACATAATGTTCCTATAATCGAAGATGCCGCTGAATCCCTGGGGGCAACCTATAAGGGCAAATATACGGGAACCTTTGGTAAATACGGAATTTTTTCTTTTAACGGAAATAAGATAATTACAACCTCCGGTGGGGGAATGCTTGTGTCGGAGAATGAAGAAACAATAAAGAAAGCCCGATTTCTTGCTACGCAGGCAAGGGATGCGGCAAGACATTATCAGCATTCCAACATAGGATATAATTATAGAATGTCCAATATTATAGCAGGAATCGGAAGAGGACAGCTTAAACATCTTGATGAACACATCGCCCTTAAAAAAGCAATTTATGAAAGATACAGTGAAGCATTTAAGGATATCGATGCTATCAGTATGAATCCATTAAACCCTGACGGCAAGGCTAATTACTGGTTATCCTGCATTACGCTTAAACCGGATTGCGGTGTGACGCCAAATCAGATTATGGATGCACTTGAAACTCATAATATTGAATGCAGGCCTATATGGAAGCCCATGCATCTGCAACCTGTATACGCTGAATGTGATTTCATAAGTGAATATGAAAGCGGAAGCGTCAGCGAAGAAATTTTTAATTGCGGCGTATGCCTTCCCAGTGATATTAAGAATACACCGGAAGATATGGATAAAATTATTGGTATTATTAAATCATTATTTTAATGTTTGGCAAGGATTTATGTTTATGAAAAAAAAGGGAATTTATGAAAAGTGTTTCAAAAGAATGCTTGATTTGATTTTGTCCCTGGCGGCACTTATAATATTAAGTCCCATACTTTTGATAGTTGCTGTTTTGGTAAGAATTAAACTTGGAACACCGGTAATATTTAAACAACAACGTCCGGGCAGGAATGGTGAGATTTTTTCCTTGTACAAATTCAGAACCATGACGGATGAAAGGGATGAAGACGGCAATCTTTTACCGGATTCGGAAAGAATGACAGGATTCGGACATTTACTGCGAAAACTGTCTCTGGACGAATTGCCGGAATTATATAATATAATAAAAGGTGATATGTCCATTATAGGTCCAAGACCTTTACTGGTGCGTTATCTGCCGTACTATTCCGAGGAGGAAAACAGAAGACATTCGGTAAGACCGGGACTTACGGGACTTGCACAAATCCACGGACGAAACAGTGTTAAGCGCTGGGAAACCAGATTTGAGTATGATATAGAATACGTGGATAATATCACTTTTGCAGGGGACTGTAGAATTTTTTTCGGAACCATAAAAAGTGTATTTAGCTCGGAGGGAGTTGTGGATCCGGGATATTTTGATGATTTTGATGTGTATAGGCAGAAGCAGATGAACCGGTCTGAAGTGGAGAAATAAATATGTTTGGAAAGAGCAAAAATAAAAATCTGCTTATTATAGGCGCAGGCGGACATGGCAAGGTAGCAGCAGACATTGCAGAAAATATGAAGTGTTATGATAACATCATTTTTGCGGATGCCAATAAGTCTATAGATAAATGCATGGGATACCCTGTGTTTTATGAACAGGAATTAAGTGATGCAATATACGAACAGTATGATACTTTTGTTGCGGTAGGAAACAGTGCCGCACGCGAGAAAGTAACGCTAAGGTTATTGGAAAGAGGTTGTTTTATTCCGACTCTCGTACATCCGAAAGCGGTAATTGCCCGCACGGTTACTTTGGGCGAGGGAACTGTTGTTATGGCAGGTGCAGTTATTAATCCTGATGCAAGTATCGGAAAGTCCTGTATAATAAATACGGGAAGTTCAGTAGACCATGATTGCAAAGTGGGAGATTATTGCCATGTGTCTGTAGGAGCACATCTTGCGGGAACAGTATCAGTGGGTGAACATACGTGGATTGGTGCCGGAGCATGTATTAATAATAATTTAAGTATATGTCCGGGTTGTATGATAGGCTCGGGTGCCATGGTTACTAAAAGTATTGAGGATAGCGGTATATATATAGGTGTTCCGGCAACTCTTAAAAATTCATAAGAGGTTAGCAATGAAAAAAATATTAATTTTGGCAAATAATGACGGCGGGCTGTTTCATTTCAGAAAAGAGTTATTAAAACGTCTTGTTAAAGAAAAATATGAAGTTATAATTTCTGTTCCTTTGGGAGAATACAGAACCCAGTTAGAAGAGATGGGGTGCACATATATACCCACAGCAATAGACCGGCATGGCTTAAACCCATTTAAGGATGGATTACTTATTATAAATTATGGTAAAATAATCAGGAAGTATAAGCCGGATGTTATTCTTACTTACACAATAAAACCTAATATATACGGTGCATTGCAGGCAAGAATACGAAAAATACCTTATATTGTGAATATTACCGGGCTTGGAACGGCATTGCAAAAGGACGGATTGATAAAAAAAGTCTTGCTGGCAATGTACCGTACATCAATGAAAAAAGCAGACTGTGTATTTTTCCAGAATGAACAAAATATGGGCTTTATGAAAAATAACGGGTGCATTAATTCTAAGACACGGCTGATACCCGGCTCTGGTGTTAATATACAAGAGAATAGTGAATTGCCATACAATAATGATGATTCGCATATTAATATTCTTAACATTACACGTATTATGAAGGACAAAGGTATAGAGGAATTTCTTGAAGCGGCGGAAAGGATTAAAGAAGCATATCCCCATGTGGTTTTTGAACTGCTGGGTAATTATGAACCGGATGTAAAAGATATATATGAACCCAGGGTGGTGGAATTACAAAAACGTGGTATAATGAATTATTATGGATATCAGAAAGATGTCCGTCCATTTATTGAAAATTGTCACTGTCTGGTTAATCCCACATATCACGAAGGCATGTCGAATGTCTTGCTGGAAGCGGCAGCCGGCGGAAGACCGGTGCTTGCATCGGATATAAATGGATGTAAAGAAATTTTTGAAGACGGCATTGGCGGAATTGCATTTGAATCACAAAATACAGATGCGCTGGTGCAGGCAATTAGAACGTTTATAGAATTGAGTTTTGAAGAAAAACAAAAAATGGGAAAAGAAGCCCGCAAATACGTTGAAAAGTATTTTGACAGGGAAATTGTTATAGATGCATATTTAGAAGAAATTAATACTATAGAAAAGAGGGTATAATTATGAATTTGTATGAAAAAATTTTAAGCGGTGAAGAGAAAATAGCACTTGTGGGCCTGGGATACGTAGGTATGCCTATTGCCGTCGCTTTTGCAAAGAAAGTAAAAGTGGTTGGATTCGACCTTAATGAAGCGAAAATTAAACTTTATCAGTCAGGTATCGACCCTACAAATGAAGTGGGTGATGAAGTAATTAAAAACACAACAGTGGAGTTTACTGCTGATGAGAAAAAATTACAGGAAGCGAAGTTTTTCATAGTGGCAGTGCCTACCCCTGTTAACGATGACCATACTCCTGACCTTACTCCTGTTGAAGGCGCAAGCAGAATTGTGGGACGTAATCTTACAAAAGGTTCCGTTGTTGTATTTGAATCAACGGTATATCCCGGTGTAACAGAGGATATTTGTGTTCCTATTCTTGAAAAAGAATCAGGACTTAAATGTGGTGTGGACTTTAAAATAGGTTATTCGCCCGAGCGTATCAATCCCGGCGATAAAGTACATCGTCTTGAAACCATAACAAAGATTGTATCCGGTATGGATGAAGAAACATTGGATGTGGTTGCAAATGTATATGAAATCGTAGTAGATGCAGGTGTGTATCGTGCAGAATCCATTAAAGTAGCAGAGGCGGCAAAGGTTATAGAGAACAGCCAGCGCGATATTAATATTGCTTTTATGAATGAACTTTCAATCATCTTTAACAAGATGGGTATTGATACAAAAGCAGTTTTGGAAGCGGCAGGAACCAAATGGAACTTCCTTAAGTTCTTCCCCGGTCTTGTAGGCGGACACTGTATCGGTGTTGATCCTTACTATCTGACTTATAAGGCAGAACAGCTTGGCTATCATTCACAGATTATCCTTTCCGGTCGTCGTATTAATGATGATATGGGTAAATATGTGGCAGAGAGCCTTGTTAAAAATCTCATCAAGTCAAACGTTGCTGTTAAGGGTGCAAAGGTTGTTATTCTCGGATTTACTTTTAAGGAGAACTGTCCTGATACACGCAATACTAAAGTTATCGATATATACAAGGAATTACAGGAATACGGCATTACCCCCATGGTTGTTGACCCGGCGGCAGATGCAGATGAAGCAAAACGCTTATATGGAATAGATTTCAAATCCATGGATGATGTAAAGGATATGGATGCAGTTGTTATTGCTGTGTCACATGAACAGTTCAATGAGCTTGATATGGATAAAATCCGTTCTTTCTATAGCACAAAAAATGATAAAAAAGTACTTGTAGATATTAAGGGTATTTTAAACAGAGCAGAATATGATAACGATGAATTCTGCTATTGGAGGTTATAAAATGGGATATAAGGAGCTTAAATTTCCTGAAAACAGTGTGTTCCTTGTAACAGGTGGTGCAGGATTTATCGGGTCCAATCTGTGTGAGGCTATTCTTAACATGGGTTATAAGGTTCGTTGTATGGACAACCTTTCCACAGGAAAAAGAGAAAATGTGGACTTGTTTATTGATAATCCTAATTATACATTTCTCGAAATGGATATCCGTGATTTGGATTCCTGCATGGAAGCCTGCAAAGGTGTGGATTATGTTCTTAACCAGGCGGCGTGGGGAAGTGTTCCAAGAAGTATAAAAATGCCGCTTTTATACGAGGAAATTAATATTCGGGGAACTCTTAACATGATGGAAGCGGCAAAGGAGAACGGTGTTAAGAAATTTGTATATGCATCCAGTTCCTCCGTATACGGAGATCATCCCGTGCTTCCTAAAGTAGAAGGTCAGGAGGGTAACCTTTTATCTCCCTATGCTCTTACCAAACGTGTTGATGAAGAGTACGGCAAGCTGTATAAGAAATTATACGGTCTGGATACTTACGGAATGAGATACTTTAATGTATTTGGACGCAGACAGGATCCGGACGGTGTTTATGCTGCGGTTATTCCCAAGTTTATTAAGATGCTTATTAACGGCGAAGTTCCCACCATTAATGGTGATGGAAAGCAGTCAAGAGATTTCACATATATTGATAATGTTATCGAAGCTAACTTGAAAGCGTGTCTGGCACCTTCGGAAGCAGCAGGAGAAGCCTTTAACATAGCTTACGGCGGACGTGAGTATCTGATTGATATTTATTACAATCTGTGCAATGCCTTAGGTAAGGATGTGGAGCCTAATTTCGGGCCGAACCGCGCCGGTGATATTAAGCATTCCAATGCAGATATAAGTAAGGCTAAGAAACTTTTGGGATATGATCCCGAATACAGCTTCGAGAAGGGAATTGCACTGGCAATTGACTGGTATAAGGAGAATCTGTAGAACTAAAGGTAGGAATGCGATGTGATAAAGCCGATTAAAGTTTTAGTTGTGGTATGCCAAATGAATAGAGGTGGTTTGGAGTGCCGAATGATGGATATTTTGCGCTTTATTGACCGTGCCGAGATTTCCATAGATTTTTTTACCTACAGGGAAAGTAAGGGCTATTTTGATGATGAAATAGAGAGTCTTGGAAGCAAAATATTTTATAACAAACCATTAAACGTCCGGAATATGATTTCTTATTCCGGATATTTTGCTGATTTTCTGAAAAATCATCCGGAGTATAAAATAGTTCACGCTCATCAAAATGCATGGTGCAGTGTGTTTTGTAAGGGGGCCCAAAAAGCAGGTGTTCCCGTGCGCATTGCTCATTCAAGGACATCTTTGGACAGTCTGAGTCTTGGCAACTTGGTAAAAAATATTATAAAGCTTTCTACTCCCAAATATGCAACCCACTATTTTGCGGTATCTGACAGAGCGGGACGGTGGTTGTTTGGAAACAGAAATTTTAATAAGGGAAAGGTTCAGATATGGCCCAATGCCATAGATACCCATCCTTTCAGGTATTCGGAAGAAAAGTATAAACACATGCGGGAGTTGTTCAATGTAAGTGATAAGCAGGTGGTTATGCATGTAGGCAACTTTACACCTGCCAAAAATCATATTTTTCTGGTAGAGTTGTTTTATGAATATCATAAAATGAATAATAAGTCGATACTTGTTCTTGCGGGTAAAGGCGAACGGGAATATGTAGAGAATAAAATACAGGAACTTGGAATTAAGGACAATGTAATGTTTTTGGGTGGCAGGGATGACATTCAGGATGTGTTGCAGGCTGCGGATGTTTTTGTATTTCCATCGTTGTTTGAAGGGTTTCCGGGCGCTGTGCTTGAGGCGCAGGCGGCAGGACTGCCCTGTGTCATTTCAGATAAGATAACAAAAGAAGTGTGTATTTTGGATAATGTAAGACAGATACCTCTTGAAATATCTGAGTGGTGTGAGGCTATAGATAAGGCATTGAAGGAGCCCAGGAAGGATGCTATATCACAGATAGAAGCATCGGGCTATGATATAAGAACATTAGTTGTAAAGTTATCGGATTTTTACAGGAATGTAGCAAAAGACCTTTGAAAGGGGTTACGGATTAAATGAAGTTGGGATTTTTGATATATTCATTACAAGGCGGCGGTGCTGAAAGAATGGTATCCAAACTCGCTAATTATATGGCGGATGAAGTTGACAGTGTAACGGTGTTTTTGTTGAATGATGAAAAAATTGCTTATACAATCAGTGAAAATGTCAAAGTTAAAAAAATCGAAAATCCGGACAGTGGAAACAAAATATTAAGAACCGTATCCAGACTTAAAAATATACGCAGTGCATTTAAGACGGAAAAACTTGATGTATTGTTTGCGTTTACTGCTACCATGTTTCCCTATGCTGCAATTTGTGCAAAAGGATTAAAAACAAAAGTAATAGGCGCAGAGCGGGCAAATCCTAAGGTTTATGGCAGAAGGCTTTGGAAGATTTTAAGCTTCATGTCAAATCAGTGTGATGGTTTTGTGTTTCAGACAGAAGGTGCAAAAGACTATTATCCTGATAAAATAGGAAAAGTGGCAGTTGTTATTCCCAATGCAGTACCCGGAGAAATATGTGACAGAAAAACAAAATTTGATGAAAAGAGGCCTGTGAGATTTTGCACTTCGGGACGTTTGCATACGGATAAAGATTACGATACATTACTTAATGCTTTTGCCGGCTATTTAACATGTGCGAAGGGTACACTGACTATATTCGGAGACGGAGTTCTTAGGGAAAAATATGAAAATATGTGTAAAGACTTGGGAATAGAAAGAAACGTTACTTTTGCCGGATTTGTATCGGATGTATATGAAAAAATAGCAGAGCATGACGTGTTTGTTTTTTCCAGTAAGGCAGAAGGTATGCCCAATGCTTTGTTGGAGGCGCTGGCAATAGGTTTGCCTTGCGTTTCTACGGATTGCGATTTTGGTCCGAGAGAATTTATAAAAAACGGCGAGAACGGATTTCTGTGTAAAGTATCAGATGCTAAAGATATGGCTGATAAACTTATATGGTTATATGAGCATCAGGATAAAATAGAAGTTATGGGAAATTGCGCAAAGGATGTCAGATATAAATACAGTGTTGAAAAAATAATGAGGCAGTATTTAGATTATGCTCAGGCTGTATTATCGGGTAATAATGGCAAAACTTGTGGATAAAGTTTGTTTGTGATAAACTTTTAAGAGTGACGGAGAGATAATATGTGCGGAATTTGTGGATTTGTATCAAAAGAAAATATCAGTTTGGAACAACTTAATAATATGAACGATAAAATGTACCACAGAGGTCCGGACGACCATGGAGCTGCAATTTATCAGTTGAACAATGAATATTCTGTAGGTATGGCTCAAAGGAGATTATCTATTCTTGATTTGTCACCTTTGGGACATCAGCCCATGCACTCAAAGGATGGCAGAGTGACTGTGGTTTTTAATGGGGAAATTTATAACTTCTTAGAGATAAAAGAACAGTTAAAACAGTATGAATTCGTATCTACATGTGACACCGAAGTGATTATTGCGGCTTATCTTGAGTGGGGAATAGATTGCATACAGAAGCTAAATGGTATGTTTGCTATTTCCATATATGACCGTAAAACAGAAGAGATTTTTCTTGCAAGAGACAGAATAGGTAAAAAGCCGTTGTATTATTGGTATCAAAATAAAAATCTGGTATTTGCGTCAGAATTAAAGCCAATTATGGCATGTCCCGGATTTGAGAAAAAAATCCGCACCGATGTACTTGGAAGATTTTTATATCATCAATATATTAATGCTCCGGATTCCATTTTTGAAAATGTATATAAATTAGAGCCGGGAAGTATTCTTAAGTTTAATGACGGAAATGTCACTTCTTGGAAGTATTGGGATATAAGTGAAGTTTATAATAAGCAGAAAAATATCGGTGCTCCCGGGTATGAGGATGCAAAAGAAGAATTAAAAAGTATTCTTAAAAAGGCAGTTGGAGAGCGGATGATTGCTGATGTTCCCCTTGGAACCTTCTTAAGCGGAGGATATGACTCGTCCCTGATTACAGCCATTGCACAGGAAATTAGTGATGCACCTGTCAAAACTTTTTCCATAGGATTCGATGACCCTGATTTTAACGAAGCTAAATACGCAAAAGGGGTAGCAGCCCATCTTGGAACTAATCATACAGAAATGTATATTGGTGAAAAAGAGATGTTTGATCTGGTGGACAGTATTCCGGAGTATTATGACGAACCTTTTGCGGACAGTTCACAGATTCCCAGCATGCTGGTGTCTGATTTGGCAAAGAAACAGGTTACGGTAGTTCTTTCCGGTGACGGAGGCGATGAATTTTTCTGCGGATATAATGTATATCCTTTGATAGGACAGGCTCAAAAACTGGATATCTGTGGGGAAATGTTATACAAAGGAATTAATTTGCCGGGGATACGTTCTTTGAAGTTAGCTGACAGGGCTCCCATGAAGGTCCGTATAATACTTGAAAATCGTGATAAACAGACAAAAACACAATTTGGCGCAAAGGGATATTTTGATTTGGTGGAAAACATGGTTTTAGACAAAGGTCTGCCTATAAAATATCCTATCGAAGAAAAGTATGGTGAAAAGAACTGGCAGGCAAGAAGAATGTTGCTTGATATGGACACATACCTGCCGGGAGATATTCTTTGTAAGGTTGACAGGGCATCCATGAAATATTCTCTGGAAACCAGATGCCCAATTTTGGATAAGAATGTTATGGAATATTCTTTCAGATTACCTCATGAATACAAATTGAAAGATGGTAATAAGAAACGTATACTAAAGGATATAGTATATGATTATGTTCCCAGGGAACTTCTTGAAAGACCCAAAGTAGGCTTTGCGGTGCCACTTGATAAATGGCTGAGAGGACCTTTGAAGGAACAGCTTCTCGATATGAGTGGAGAGTCCTTGTTGAAAACGCAAGGTATTTTTGATGTTGATACAATAAACGGATTGTTGGATTTTTATCTTGCTACAGGTGATAAAGGACGTTCTACGGGAAAGAATTATTCCAAGTTCGTATGGTCATATCTTGTATTCCAAAGATGGTATGAGCATTATATGAAGTAGGTGTTATTATGCAGAAAAAAGAGCCTTTGATTAGCATAATGGTGGCAGTATATAATGTGCAGGATTATTTGCGGGAATGTGTGGAAAGTATAGAAGCGCAGACCATTACCGACAGGGAAGTTATTCTTGTGGATGATGGTTCAACCGATAATTCAGGGGCATTATGCGATGAACTTGCAGCTATATATGAAGATATCCGTGTTATACACAAAGAAAACGGTGGATTGGCTACCGCCCGTAATGCGGGACTGGATGCAGCAAGAGGGAAATATATAGGCTTTGTGGATAGTGATGATTATATCGCAAAGGATATGTACGAGAAATTATACAAGGCTATTTTGCAAACCGGATGTAATGTTGCATGTTGTAACTGGTACAGGTGTATAAATAAAGGTGGAGAGTACACTATACAATTACCCAATCAAATACAGATAACTGAAATGAAGCAACTATCCGTGGAAGAATCGGTGAGATTACTGTTGTTAAACAGGGGGATGACTTATTCTGCCTGTGATAAGCTTTTTGAAAGGACTGTTTTTGATGGTGTGCGTTTTCCGGGGCTTAATCGTCCCTCAGAAGATATACCTTGCATATATACGGTGCTGGCAAATTCTAAAGGTGTTGTGCACATAGGTGAAGCCACATATTATTACCGGGTAACAGAAGGAAGTATTAGTCAAAGTAAATTTCAGGCTAAGAATATAAGTACCCATGAATATATGGAGTATGTGGAAAAAGAAGTGAATATAAAATATCCGCAGTTGTCAAAAGAAGCAATATATGCGTTAGTGCAATCAGCGTCTTCAATTTATCACAGAATGATTATGAGTGGTAATTCAAATGAATTTAAGGACATAGAGAAATCGTTAAGGAAAAGCATAAGAGTAAGAATGCCGGAGATTCTTAATAATCCTTATTTTGGGAAGAATGCAAAATTAGTGAGTTTAATGATAGTTTTAAGGATATACCCGATTTTTATAAGGCTGTATTCTAAGAAATAGTATGGAGAAGCAATGGATAAACAAGAATTGATAACGGTAATGGTGCCTGTATATAATGTGCAGGGTTATCTTCCTCAATGTATAGAGTCAATAATTAATCAGACCTATTCTAATCTTGAGATTTTACTGATAGATGATGGTTCAACAGATGAGTGCCCGAAAATATGCGATAAGTTTGCGCTTGAGGATGAGCGTATCCGTGTTGTTCACAGGCAAAACGGCGGCAGGAGCGTGGCGCGTAATACGGCGCTTGAACAGGCAAAAGGTGAATATTTACTTTTTGTAGACGGAGATGACTGGATAGACAGCGATTGTGTGGAAGTACTATATAGTCACATAAAGAAAGAAAATGCGCAGTTGGCATTAGGCCGATACAGGTCTGTATATACAGATAAGATTGTAGATGGAAGCACAAATGAATTAATGGTTTTAAGAGGAGAAGAACCTTTGGAATTCTATGTCCGGGGAAAAGGGGCGTACCAAAATACTAATTCTGTGTGTGTTAAATTATATAGTAGAGAACTTCTATTGGACATCCGATTTGAAGAGGGTAAATATTTTGAAGATGTAATGTTTGTAACCAGAGTTTTTAGCAAGTGTACATCCTGTGTATACCTGGATACGGCATTGTATAATTATAATATAGCAACTCCCACAAGCATTACGTTTGCAGGGGTGACGGATTTGACATTCCGTGACGAAATACCCTGTTTCTATGAGAAAGAAGAGTTTCTCAAACAGCGGGGAAGGGAAGACTTGGCTGCAACATATGCATTCTTTAGATACGAAAGGCTGTTGACATATTATAGGGATTCTTATTATGCGGACACAAAGAAATCAAAAGGATATGCAAAACGTATCAGGAAAATTATAAAAAATGACAGGGCGAAAATTCATGATTTATGTAAGGCCGGTGAAGGCGTTAAATGGTCACGGATGGCATTGAAGATTTTTCTGTTAAGCAGTACAATGTATAGGCTTTATTTTCAATTGATGCGTTGGTATGGAGAAAGGAAAAAAAGACACTCATGAGTATGATACGAAAACTAATGTTTTTTCTTAATAAAAGGCAAAAACGTGGTGTAATCGTAATGACCGTATTGATATTTATCGGAGCGGTGTTAGAAACTCTGGGAGTTTCTGCAATTATTCCCATTGTTCAGATTTTTATGGAGGATGAAGCTGTAATCCGTGAGGGCGCGTTGGTGCAATTTGTTGAAGATACATTTAACGTTCACAGCATCAAAAATATATTTATATTTTTTGCCGGCTTCATGATTTTTATATATGTGGTTAAAAATTTGTACCTGTTATTTTTAACATATGTACAGAACCGTTTTGTAAATATAAATAAATCAAACACTCAGAGCAGGATGCTTGCCTGGTATTTGAAGCAGCCCTATGAATTTTTTCTGGATGCTGATATTTCGGTGATTCACAGAAGTATCAGAAGTGATATTGATAACGTGTTTGCTATACTTTTAAATTGTATGCTCATATTAACGGAACTTGTAGTTGCGGGAGCAATCTGTTTGTTTTTGGTAATTACTGATTGGAAAATGGCGCTGTTTTTAGTGATTTTATTAGGTTTTATGACGGTTTTTGTGGCACGGGGGCTTAAAAACCGTGTAGGAAGAATGGGACAAAAAAACCAGGAGTATATAGGCGACTTAACTAAGTGGGAATTACAGTCTATGTACGGAATTAAAGTAGTTAAAGTATTCCGCAAAGAAGCCTTTTTTGATGAAGGGCATAAGGGTACATTAAACAAGCAGTCTAAGCTTCTTACCAAATATGCAGTGTTTAATACGATTCCCAAGCTTTTTCTCGAAACCGGATGTATTGGTGGTATTATGGCTTATCTGATTGTAAGTGTAATGCTTGGAGCGGATATCTCGGGAATGGTAGCGGCATTGTCTGCTTTTGCGGTAGCAGCGTTTAGAGTGCTTCCCAGTGTAAGCCGTATTAATACGTACTTATCTAATCTTGCATACTATCAGCCTTCGCTGGATTATGTGTATGATTTGATTCGCAGGGAGGGAATCAGTGAATCAGATATGGCTCTTTCGGATGAATATACCCGTGAAGCTGAAAGGATGATATTAAAAGATAAAATAGAGTTAAAGGATGTAACATTTTCTTATCCTAATTCCGATAAGAAAATTTTTGAACATGCCAATATGGAGATACCTTTTGGGGCTTCTGTGGGAATTAAAGGTCCGTCAGGTGCAGGTAAAACAACACTTGTAGATGTGCTGCTTGGATTGCTGGCCTTGAAAGAGGGGCAGATAACCTGCGACGGTGTGGATGTATTGGAAAATAAATCGTCCTGGCTTGCTCAGATTGGATATATTTCCCAGACTGTTTATATGCTTGATGATTCCATCAGGGCAAATATAGCCTTTGGTGTGCCGAAGGATAAAGTAGATGATGAAAGACTTAATGTTGTCCTTAAGGAGGCACAGCTTCTGGAATTTGTAAACAGCCTTCCGGATGGTGTGGATACTACAATCGGTGAGCAGGGTGTACGTCTCTCCGGTGGACAACGTCAAAGAATCGGTATTGCAAGAGCATTGTACCATAATCCTGAGATACTTATATTTGATGAGGCAACTTCTGCGCTTGATAATGACACTGAGAGTGCAATCATGGAAGCTATTGACAGCTTTAAGGGTAAGAAAACCATGATTATAATTGCCCACAGATTGAGAACTATTGAAAATTGCGATATAATTTACGAAGTGAAAGACGGAAAAATCTGCAGGGAACGCTAGGAGTGAATCTGTGATATGAAAAAGGAAAAAATAGAATTTTATCGCCTTAAAATAGGAGAAGTATTGTTCTTTTCGGCTTTGTTCTTAATGTTGTTCGTGGATTATGTAAGTGCCACTTATGTTTCACTCACATTCTCGGGGCGTTTAGTGCAGCTTACTGTTATTCTGTTGGGGTGTAAACTTCTGCTTACAAAGTATACATGGAAAGAATGGATGGTGATAGGAATACTTCTGTTTCTTGGGGGACTTAGTTTCCTAAACACCGGTAAATACCTTGCGTGGGAACTTTTTCTGCTTTTAGCGGCATCTAAAGATATAGATAAGAAAAAAGCAGTGAAGATGTATTTTGTTGTAGTAGGCGCCATTACAGTTATTGCCGGTGTGGCAGCCGCAACAGGCGTATTTGGTGAATTGTATCAGGTATTAAATTTCAGGGGACCACAGGGGGCTGAACCTGAGCTTAGATACTGTTTTGGTTATAATCATCCCAATACCTGTCATATTGTGTATATTCAATTGGCATTGGCATTTGTGTGGCTATATTATGATAAATTGAAATGGTATATAATAGGTCTTATAGCGGTGGCAAATGTGGTTCTGGGATTGTTTACCGATTCCCGCACCGGTATTCTTTTGGGAAGTGTTATTTTTATATTCTTAATGGTTATTAAGAAGTGGAATCACCTTGAAGAAAATAAAGTGATTTACATGATGAACTATGTTACGCTTATAGGCTGCATAATATTGTCATATCTTGCGGTGACCATTGGAATTAATAATCCGCTGCTTGCTATACTTAGCAAACTTTGGACCGGAAGAATTGAATATGCCAATTTGGAAGCGGCGTCTTCAAGGCTAAGCTTATTATCGGGAAGTGAACTTCAGATTTCCTGTGATATGGGATTTGTAAAACTATTATATAACTGCGGTATTGTTATGGCAGCGGTATTTCTTGCTATTGCAGTACTTCAGATTTTTGTTAATCATAAACGAAAAGATGTGGCAGAACTTACAGTTATTTTTTGTGGATTGATTTTTTTATTGGGAGAGAAATTTTCGTCGGGAGAATTTATTACCCGCAATATTCTTGTTATTTTTATGATTGGTATGTGGGGGTATTTTAGTAAAGCAATTAATCATACGAAGGAGTAAGCGGATGAATCAGGTTAACCAGAAGAACAGAATACTTGAAAATTATTGCCTGCTGGCAGTTGATTTAATTGCAATTGTCATCTCTTATTTGCTTGCCCTTCTTTTAAGGTTCGGGTCTGTAAAGGGAAGTTTTAGCGGTGACCTTCATGGTATTACCTGCATGGCATTTCTTTTTGTGGCGATGATTTATACATGGGGACTGGAGTGGAATCGTGGTTTTATTAAACGTGGATATATGGTTGAACTGGTTTCGGTTCTTAAATATAATCTTGTAATGGTTGTAGTGGTATCAAGCTTTCTTTTTGTCACCAGCAGAGCTTCCACGTTTTCACGATTGGTATGGGGATATGTTTTTCTGATAAATACAGTTCTTACTTATGTATTCCACCTCATTGTAAAAAAAGTTATGGTCAAATATTATAAGAGTGAACACAGTAAGGTGCATGTTCTTATGATGACCGATTCGCCAAATCCCACAGAATTGTATAGGCAATTTTGCGGCGGACTTCTTGTAAATTATGAGGTTGTGGGTATTACTGTTTTTGGTGATACGGAGGATAAGGAGATTGAGTCACTGCAAGTTCCTGTATTAAAAGCGGATGATACTCTGATTGACAGAATACGCCAGATGACTTTGGATGAAGTTTTTATGCATTTTACAAAAAACTCCGGAAAGCAGACCAAGGATTTAATACAGACCCTGGAGTCAATGGGATTGGTATGTCATTACAGTATTGATGTTTTTGAAAGCGGTGCTAAGGAAAGTACAATCGGTAAACTTGGCGGATATACGGTAATATCCTATGCCATAGCACCTATAGATTACAGAAGATACCTTATAAAGCGTTTTATGGATATATTGGGTGGCTTCATGGGTACACTGTTTACCCTTTTACTTCTGCCTTTTATCGCAATTGCAATAAAGCTGGATTCCAAAGGGCCCGTGCTATTTTCACAGGTTAGAATAGGTAAAAACGGACGTCGTTTCAGAATATATAAGTTCCGCTCCATGTATATTGATGCGGAGGAGCGTAAAAAGGAACTTCAGAATCAAAATGAGGTTTCGGGATTAATGTTTAAGATGAAGAACGATCCACGCATAACAAAAGTGGGACGTTTCTTAAGAAAGACCAGCCTGGATGAATTTCCACAATTTTATAATGTGTTACGTGGGGATATGAGTCTTGTAGGGACAAGACCCCCTACAGAAGATGAATTTGAAAAATACAGCCCTTATTATCGCAGAAGGCTTTGCATGACTCCGGGACTAACCGGAATGTGGCAGGTAAGCGGAAGAAGTAATATCCGCGACTTTGATGAAGTGGTGAAGCTTGATTTGGAATATATTGATAATTGGTCAATAACCCTGGACTTAAAAATACTCTTTAAGACCATATGGGTTGTGTTTGCTGGAAAAGGGTCGAATTGATTATGAAAATTGCAATGATTGGGCATAAAAGAATTCCCTCAAGAGAGGGTGGCGTTGAGATTGTTGTCGAGGAGTTGGCGGTAAGAATGGCTGCTCTGGGTCACGACGTCACCGCATATAACCGTAAAGGGCGGCATGTGAGCACCGGAGGGGATGAACAATATAAAGGAATATATCGTGGCGTACGTATTCTTACGATACCCACATTTGAGAAAAAGAGTCTGAATGCAGTAGTCTATTCTTTTTTTGCTGCGCTCAGGGCTCTTTTTGGGCGTTATAATGTAATTCATTTTCATGCGGAAGGCCCCTGTGCCATGATACCTATTCCGCATTTTTTCGGTATAAGGACAGTTGCAACTATTCACGGACTTGATTGGCAGAGAGCAAAATGGGGCGGTTTTGCCACAAGATTTTTACTTTTTGGAGAGAAAATGGCTGCAAAGTATGCGGATGAAATTATTGTGCTTTCAGAGAACGTGAAAAAATATTTTAAAGATACTTACGGGCGCGATACTGTGTATATACCAAACGGAATTAACCGTCCTGAAAAAAGGGAAGCTGACATTATTAAATCTAAATTCGGTTTGGAAAAGGATTCATATTTCCTGTTTTTGGCAAGGCTCGTGCCGGAAAAGGGAGTGCATTATCTGTTAGAGGCTTTTGATAATCTTGACACAGATAAAAAACTTGTAATCGCCGGTGGCAGCAGTCATTCCGACGAATATATGGAAGAAGTGACGGAACTGGCATCTAAGAATTCCAATGTGATTATGACCGGGTTTGTGCAGGGACAGGAATTGGAGGAACTGTACAGTAACGCATATGTATATGTTTTGCCCAGTGATATTGAAGGCATGCCCCTAAGTCTGCTTGAGGCTATGAGTTATGGAAACTGCTGTCTTGTAAGTGATATTCCTGAGAATACCGGCGTTATCGGTGAATACGGGGAAAATTTTAAGAAAAGCGATGTGAATGATTTGAGAAGCAAACTTAAGAAACTGTTGGAAAATCCTGGAAAGGTACGTGATTTTCAGGAGAAATCCGCGGAATATATTTGCGGCAAATATCAGTGGGACAAAGTTGTTGAAGAGACACTTAAATTGTATGAAAGGTAATTGCAGATAATTATGAAGATATTAATGGTGAATAAATTTCTCTATCCCAACGGTGGTTCGGAAACGTATATTTTTAAACTGGGTGAATATCTGAATGCAAACGGACATGAAGTGCAGTTTTTCGGTATGGAGCATGAGGGAAGAATAGTGGGAAACCGTGTGGAGAGCTATACCTCTGATATGGATTTTCATACGGGCAAGTTGAAAAAACTTCTTTACCCTTTTAAAATTATTTATTCTACCGAAGCCAGAAAAAAAATTAGAAAAGTGCTTTGGGATTTTAAACCGGATGTAGTACATCTTAATAATTTTAATTTTCAGCTGACACCATCAATTATTTATGAAATCCGTGCTTTTGGCAAAAAGAGCGGAAAGATACCGAAAATAATATTTACGGCACATGATTATCAGTGGGTATGTCCAAATCATATGATGCGGATACCTTCTACGGGAGAATTGTGCGAGCGTTGTATGTCAGAGGGCTTTAAGGCTTGCAGTAAATATAACTGCATTCATAATTCAAAGGTGAAAAGTATACTGGGAACTATAGAGGCATCTTTATATCGTTCCTTAAAGACCTACCGCTATGTTGATACAATTATTTGTCCCAGCAGATTTTTGAAGGAAAAACTGGACAAATATGATATACTAAAAGATAAGACAGTTGTACTTCACAATTTCATACAAAAAACAAATTGGGTGGATACAAAAAAAGGAGATTACGTGTTGTATTTCGGAAGATATACCTATGAAAAAGGTGTGGCAACCTTACTTAAGGTGTGTAAAGAACTTCCTGAAATTCCTTTCGTGTTTGCCGGCGGCGGTGATTTGGAAAAAGAAATCGCGGCAGTACCTAATGTTAAAAACGTGGGATTTTTACAGGGTGAGGATTTAGAGGAACTCATCCGTAAAGCGAGATTTTCTGTGTTTACTTCTGAATGGTATGAGAACTGTCCTTTTTCTGTTATGGAATCACAGATGTATGGTACACCAATAATTGCGGCAAATATCGGTGGAACACCGGAGCTTGTGGACGTAGGAAAAACAGGAGAACTTTACACAAGTAAAGACAAGGATGATTTAAAGAATGCCATACAAAAACTTTGGAATAACCGGGAACTTTGTGAGAATTATAGTAATAATTGCAAGGATATCCGATTTGATACAATAGAAGAGTATTGTGAGAAAATGCTTAAGCTGTACAACTGTAATTAATATGTATACGCCTTAAAAGGAGGAAACTATGGCAAAGAGAAAATTACATGGTTCAATCATTATAACTTATAGATGCAATGCACGTTGTAATATGTGTGATTGTTTTAAGGACCCTACAAGGCCCGAAGAAGAAATTGATTTAGAAACATTAAAGAAACTGCCGGAAATGGCATTTACAAATATTACGGGCGGAGAGCCTTTTATCCGCAAAGATATTCATGATATCGTAAGACTTTTATATACCAAAACAGACCGTATAGTAATATCTACAAACGGATATTTTACGGACCGTATTATTGCATTATGTAAGGAATTTCCAGAGGTGGGAATCCGTATCAGTATAGAGGGCCTTGAAGAAACTAATAATGCTATCAGAGGATTACCCGATGGCTTTAACAGGGGCTATAGTACCTTAAAGACCCTGGTTGAAATGGGGCATAAGGATGTAGGCTTTGGAATGACGGTTCAGGATATAAACTGTAAGGATTTGGTTCCTCTTTATGAATTATCCAACGAGCTTAATATGGAATTTGCAACGGCAACTCTCCATAATTCTTTCTATTTCCGCAAGACAGATAATAAGATTGATGATAAGAAAAAAGTTGCAGAGGCATTTGAAGCACTTATTAACCGTCTGCTTAAGTCCAAATCACCTAAGAAATGGGCGAGAGCGTATTTTAATCACGGCTTAATCAGATATATTTACGGGCAGAAGCGTATGCTTCCATGCGAGATGGGTACTAACGGATTTTTCCTGGATCCATATGGTCATGTACTTCCATGTAACGGAAGTACAGAGAAAATGTCCATGGGTAATCTTCATGAGAATACATGGGAAGAAATCTGGAATTCTGAGCAGGCAGCAAAGGTGCGTAATCAAGTAAAACATTGTGATAAACAGTGCTGGATGATTGGAAGCGCTTCTCCCGCAATGAAGCAGAGAATCTGGGTACCCGGCTGGTGGGTATTAAAGCATAAACTTATGGGCAGCAAGTATAGTTTGAAGGAAAATAAGTTTATTGATTAATTAAGAATTTGAACGAAAGCAAAGGTAAGTCGGATGAAAGAGCAGGCAGCAGCATCTGTTAAAAAAGAAATAATATTTGTTGTGGCAAGCATGACTGGCGGCGGAACGGAACGGGTAATATCGGTTCTTGCAAACTTGTGGAGTAAAAAGGGCAAAAAGGTGTCTATATTAATGACTGCACAGGATTGTGTTGCGTATGAACTGGAAAAAAATATAGAGCTTACCTGTATCGGTGGAAGAAGCGGAGGAAGCATTTTAAAAAGATTTGAACGCATTGTGAAGATGAGAAAGTATTTTAAGGCATCCCCCAATGCCGTAATCTGTTCCATGGGTGTTGAAACCAATTTGTTTACGGTTATTGCTTCGCTGGGACTTAAAAACCGTCTGCTTATATCCGAAAGAAATGATCCTAATCAGTGCGGATATAAACCGGTAAGAGACTTTATTTATGGCATGGCAGATTGTCTTGTATGCCAGACAAAGGATGCGGTTAAATGCTTTCCGAAGGCTGTAAGAAAAAAGGCGGTTGTGATACCAAATCCTGTTAATCCCATGCTTCCCGAGGTTTATTCGGGAGAGAGACGCAAGGTTATATCTGCGGTGGGCAGATTAACTGCCCAGAAAAATTATGATTTATTGCTGGATGCTTTTAAAATAGTAAATGACAGTTTCCCGGAGTACGAACTTAATATTTACGGAAAAGGTGAGTTGGAAGATTATTTAAAAGAAAAAGCACAACTCATGGGATTGGATAAGAAAGTTAAATTCATGGGTTTTGTTAATAATGCAGTTTCCGAAATCAGAGATAACGCGCTTTATGTATTAAGCTCTGATTATGAAGGCGTATCCAATTCACTTGCTGAGGCCATGGCAGTGGGGCTTCCCGTAGTGTCTACCGATTGTCCTATCGGTGGTTCGGCAATGTGTATTGAGAATGATGTAAACGGACTTCTGGTGCCAATTAAGGATAAGGAGGCTCTGGCAGAAGCAATTTGCACTTTGCTACAAAATCCTGAAATGGCAGAAGACTTAGGCAGGTGCGCAAGTAATATCCGAGAACGTTTCTCACAGGAAAGCATCAGTGATTTATGGTTAGCTGCCATGAAAAATTAAGGAGAACAAATTACTCTAATGAAGGTATTATATGTTGCACCCCGGTTTCATACCAATCAGATTCCCATAATGAAGGGGTTTGTTGATGCCGGAGACGAAGTGAAGTTTATAAGTCAATACAGAGGCGGAACAGAGGACTATACGGTGATAGAACCTATAGTTCTTGGTTATTCTGCTCTTTTTAATATAATTCTTAAACTTGTTAATGGTATTAAAAAATTAACCGGAAAATACAGAAAGAATGATTTTAACTTTCAGGCAAAATTTGGATTTCTTCCCATGAAGAAATTTAAAAGGATTTTGGAAGAGATGCAGCCGGATATGGTTATTCTGCGCGACCGGTCTGTTTATAATATTGCCATTACATCAATTTGTAAAAAGAAAAATATTCCCTGTATTTTATATACCCAGTCTCCGTACTATAGCGTAATGCGTACGGAAAGTAACCCCATAAAGAAATTTTTCAGAAGTCATACACCGGATGTGGAGATAACACCGGTGCTCGGAGAAGAAAGTAAGGGAAAGTCCTGTGTTAAAGAGAATACTTATTATGTTCCTTTTGTAATTGAGACGCATCTTTCGCCTGATGATAAAAAATATTTTATGGATGATAAAATTAATATTCTTGGTGTGGGAAAATATGAATCCCGTAAGCACCATGAAATGTTAATAAATATAGCAAAAGAACTGGAAGAAATACCCCTTCATGTTACGATTGTAGGGGAAGATGTTACCGAAGAAGAACACGCCTACCAGCAGAAACTGAAAAATATGGTAACAGAAAACGGATTGGAAAATAAGGTAACCTTTAAATGCAACCTGACACGCACAGAAGTGTTTGAAGAGTATGAGAAGGCAGACATATTCGCTCTTCCAAGTACCGGCGAATTTGCATCGGTATCACAATTGGAAGCCATGTCTGTATCACTTCCCGTTATTTGCAGTGACACCAACGGAACTGCCTGCTATATCAGTGAAGGAGTAAACGGTTATTTATTTAAGGATAACGATTATAATGATTTTAAGAAAAAAATCGTGTTGCTTTTAGGTAGCAGAGAAGTTATAAAGCGTTTTGGCAAAGAAAGCTATCGTCTGGTAACTGAGGAATATTCCTTTGACAACTATAAAGGACGGCTTGTGGAAATTTTAGATAAAATGCAGGAGATTAAGACAAAATGAATGTAACCGTTATTTATGATTGTCCATTAGACGGCTGTGATAAGCTATGGGTGAAAAAGGAATTGGAAAGATGCGGACATTTTGTGAAAACTGTTACACCCTGCATTAAGATATCCCATTTGGAACAAAAGGGGAAAGCAGGGAAATTACTTTCCAGAGTGTGGACGTTATGGCAGTGCATAAAAGCCATGGTAGTAAGTAAACCCGGCGAAACAGTGTTTTGCTGGAGCCAGTGGTCAGGACTTTTATTTAATATTATAGGTGGAGGCAGGAAACGCTCCATTATCTCTTTCAATTGGCTGACACCAATGTCAGGTGACGCAACAAAGTTTCTCTACGTGAAAGCTTTAAAAAATCCAAATCTGACAGCGGTGGTAAATTGTGAGGAAACAAAGTCAAAAATACAGGAAGCTTATGGTGTAGGTGAAGAAAGCAGAATTGTATGTATTCCGGACGTATATGATGATTCCTGTGAGTTTGAAGAACCTGAATATAACACTACCGGACGTTATTGTTTTACCGGTGGAAGGGCTAACAGGGATTGGAAAACTTTTATGGAAATAGCAAAGAGGTGTCCGGATATTCAATTTAAAGGTGTGGCAGCAGAGTCGGACTGGGATAAAGCTTTGCAGATACCGCCCAACGTAGAAATCCGATTTGATACATCACCGGAAGAGTACTATGATATGATGAAGAATTCTTTCCTGACATTGTATCCCCTTGAGAAAGAGGTTGTGTCAGGGCTTATAAATATTGTGAAATCAGCACAGATGGGCAAGCCTATTTTGATTACGGACATGCCCGTGACACGGATGTATTATCCTAAAGAACTGAAAGGATATCTGTGCGGATTTGGAGATGCAGAAGGATTTGCAAAAAAAGTACAGGAGATATTTGCCTGTCAGGAAGAGGAGTATGAAGAGGCAGTAATGCTTATGCAGAAATATATTCAGGATAACTTTTCGCCGGAAATGGCAGGAAGAAGGATTGATGAATGTATACGATTTAGATAAATACGTTATTAGAAAAACGAATTAGGAAGAGAGTTATTATGGTTTTTTCATCTACGATTTTTTTGTTTTTATTTTTACCAATATTATTGGTTGTATATTACAATCCCATCATTAAGAACAAATCATTTAAAAATGTTGTTTTGTTGTTTGGAAGTATATTCTTTTATGCATGGGGGGAGCCGGTATTTGTATTCTTAATATTAATATCTGTGTTTGTTAACTGGTTGTCGGGGTTACTTATTTACAGAACACTTCATACCGTGTGGAGTAAAATATGGCTGATAGTCAATTTGTGTTGGAATATAGGACTTCTTTTTGTGTTTAAATATTTGCAGTTTATTGCAGAAAATTTAGGCTTGTTGTTGTATGATGATTCGGCTCATTTTGGAATAGAAATAGCTCTTCCCATCGGAATTTCATTTTTTACATTCCAAATAATGTCATATACAATTGATGTATATAGAAAAAGAGTTCCGGTTCAGAAGAATATTTTGTATCTGGGGATGTATATACTCATGTTTCCGCAATTAGTCGCAGGTCCTATAGTACGTTATGAAACAGTAGCGGATGAGATTTTAAACCGTAAAGAAACTTCAGAAGATTTTACTTCCGGAGTAAGCAGGTTTGTATTCGGATTAGGTAAGAAAGTTCTGATTGCAAATTATGTTGGACGGATTGCAGATTTTGTATGGGGAGCAGACGAAAAAACGGTAGTTCTTGCGTGGATTGGAGCTATTGCTTATACTTTGCAGATTTATTTTGATTTTGCAGGTTATTCGGATATGGCAATCGGTCTTGGAAGAATGTTTGGGTTCCATTATGATGAGAACTTTAATTATCCATATATATCAAAAAGTATTACAGAATTTTGGCGTAGATGGCATATGTCCCTTTCCCAGTGGTTTAGAGATTATGTATATATTCCACTTGGCGGGAACAGGGTAAGCGAATCCCGTAACTATTTGAATTTGTTCGTTGTATGGTTACTTACCGGTATTTGGCATGGTGCAAATTGGACTTTTGTAGTATGGGGATTGGGATATTTTGTATTGCTTGTAATCGAGAAAAAGATGGGAACTATTAAGATTAAAGGGCTTTCAAATGTGTATACAATGTTTTTTGTAATACTTTTGTGGGTTCTTTTCAGAGCGGACAGTTTGGCTCAGGCAGGTTATTACATAGGTGCAATGTTTGGAATAGGTTCTGTGGGGATTCTTGGAGATGCGGCAAAGGCATTTTTGAGTCATAATATATTATTGTTTACAGTGGCGATAGTTGGTTGTTTGCCGGTTGTGCCGATGTTAAAGAAAAAGATGTCAGATAGGTGTGTAGAATGGATATCAGCGTTGTCAATGGTTGCGATATTTGTTTTGTGTATTATGTCGTTAGTAACGACTGATTATAATCCGTTTATTTATTTTAACTTTTAAGTAACAGTTTAAGCAGAGGTGTATTAACATGAAATGTAAAAAAAATAGGATTTTTGATCCTATGATGCTTGCGGCCAGAGTGATTATTATAGTGTGTTTTGTGTTTTTTGTAGTTACACTGTTTAGATTTGGGGTTAAAAATATTCTTATAGATAGCGAAAAATTTGATTCGGAATGTTTTGAAGAACTGGTAACTTTAGCTTATAGTGATAATCCAGGCGCAGAAGTGAAAACGACTAATAAAATTAACATAAACTGGAAAGAATTGTATCCGTTTGATACTGTCTCAAATGACGTTAAACATGAAGTATTACCAAAGAAGGATGTTAATAAACTTGAGATAATTTCAAATAGAATATTGGGCAAAGTGGAAACTGTTAAAGAAAAGATTAACTTTTATTTTGACACGGGTTTATATATGCGAAATTTCTTGCTTGAAACAGGGACCGTTGTAACGGATGTTCTGTGTTGGGATTTACCGGAAAGTGGGAAAAAAAACAGTCATATTTTTTGGGATGGAAAAGAAGGACACGTCACAAAATGTATAGATAAAGTAAATGTAGACGAAGGTGCCCAGAGTTTAAGCGAATTTGCGGAGTGGGTAGAACAAAAAAATATAAATTTTTTGTATATTCAATATCCGGCTAAAATGTCAGGGGTAGAAAAACACATGCTTCCTGATGACGTGAATACATATGTAGATGAAAATTCAGATGCTCTGGTGGAAATACTTGATAAAAATAATGTTTCATATTTGGATATCAGGGAGGAATTAATGCCGGAGGGAGCAGAGAATATGTTTGATTTGTTTTTTAGAACGGATCATCATTGGCTTCCACAGACAGGTGTGAAAGTGGCCGGAGTAATAGCTCAAAATATAAATAAAATGACTGATACAGAGATGGAAGAGGATATACTGGATACGGATCGGTACAATGTAGAAATTTATGAAAACATTTTTTTGGGTTCATATGGAAGAGAAGTTACGGCGGCATTAATATTACCTGATGATTTTCCTATAGTTACACCGGATTTTGATACGTCTTTGTCTATATCGATTCCAGATCTGGGAATTACAAAAACGGGAAGTTTTGAAGAGACTTTATTAGATATGAATATGTTGTATCAAAAACCATCATATTTGCTTGCACAGTATAGTGTTTATTGCTATGGAGACAGACCGGTGATCGAGATTACAAATCATTTAGCAGAAAATGATAGTAAAGTATTGCTTGTTAAAGATTCGTTTAGTAATGTGGTGTCACCATATTTAGCATTGGCTGTTGAGGAACTTGCTATAATAGACTTGAGACATTTTACGGGAAGTTTGCGAACTTATATAGAAGAATATAATCCTGATTCTGTGATTGTGGCATATAATGCAAACGCTGTATCGGAAGCTGATAGTATAAAGTGGAATACACATGAGTCTTTTTGGGATTTTAGATAATATTATTAATGCATGTAATTAAGTAAGAAGTTGAATAAATTCACGTTATAATTTCACATGAATATTGACAATGTTATTCAGGCTAATTTCTTGACATTATTTTAAGATGCATGTATTCTAGTAAGAAAGTAATAAAATGCAATAATTATGCATGTAGATAAAGCATAGAGGAAAATAAATGTCCAATAGAGAAAAAAACAAAAAAACAGAATATATATTAACGATAGGTGTGTGGGTTGTTATATTTATTATTTGGCATCTGGCCACCAGCTTGGGATGGGTATCAAAAGTGCTTGTGCCGTCACCCAAAGCAGTAGTTCAGGCTTTCGTGGAACTGGTTAAGGACGGGTATGGCGGAACAACACTTTTAGGACATCTAGGTGCCAGTTTTAGAAGGATGTTTATTGCATTGGGAATTGCAGTGCTAACATCGATTCCTTTGGGACTTTTAAGCGGATATTTTATCAAAGTCCGGGCAGTGGTAGATTCTATTGTTGAATTTTACAGACCTTTGCCACCGCTTGCATATTATACATTATTAATCTTGTGGATGGGTATTGAGGATTCTTCCAAAATTATGCTTTTGTTTTTGGCCGGCTTCGCACCGCTCTATATTTCGTGCGTTTCGGCGGTACAGAAGGTATCCAGAGCATATATTTTAAGCGCAAAATGTATGGGGGCTAATCAAACACAAGTGTTTTTTAAAATTATTTTGCCTGCGTGTTTACCGGAAATTTTTGTAGGATTAAGAACAGCAGTAGGTGTGGAATACACAACACTTGTAGCGGCTGAGATGGTGGCTGCAACATCAGGAATTGGATGGGTAGTATTGGATGCATCTAATTATTTAAAGTCAGATGTTATGTTTGTCGGAATTTTAATTATGGGAATTACAGGTATATTGATTGATGCAATATTGCGTTTAATTGAGAAAAAGAGTGTTTTTTGGAAAGGTTATGTTTAAATTAATTTATATATAAACAAAAATAACATGGCGGAGGAAAAGAAATGAAAAGATTTATAGCTTTATTGATGACAGTGATGGTGGTTGTAGGCTTATGTGCCTGTGGTGGTAACGATGGTGGTAGCACAGAGGGTGGTTATCCGGAAAAGATGGTAATTGGTATTCAGAACATGCCTAATGATGATGCTATTGCAAGACAGCAAGGTCTATTTGAAAAGTATATTACTGAACCTTATGGGGTAGAACTTGAATTTAAAATGTTTGATTCAGGTAAAGATGTTTATACTGCGGTAGCTGCAAATGCTATTGATATTGGACTTCTTGGAACATCTCCGGCAGTAATTGCAGGTTCCCTTGGACTTGAAGTAGAGATGATTTGGATTCATGAAGTGCTTGGAGATATTGAAGCGCTTATGGTAAGAGAAGAACTTGGACTTACAAATGTAGAAGAACTTGCAGGAAAGAAAATTGCAACACCTTTCGGTTCTACTGCACATTTTAGTTTGTTAAGCCTTTTAACACGGGCAGGTATTGAAGAAGATGTAGAATTGCTTGATATGTCTACTACCAATATTGTAGCGGCATGGGAGCGTGGAGATATTGATGCTGCTTACTTATGGGAGCCTCAGCTTAGCAATCTAAAAGACATGGGCGGTGTCATGTTGAAATCAAGTGCAGATTGTGCGGAATTCGGATGTATTACTGCAAACGTAGAAATTGCAAATACAGATTTTTCTGCAAAATATCCGGAACTGGTATCGGGATATATCAAGGCGGTTTATGAAGCAGCTGAAATGTGGAGAAATAATCCTGACGAAGCAGCAACAATTGTAGCAGACGTACTTGATATTAGTAAAGAAGACGCAATGCTTCAAATGGAGGGTGGCATCTGGCTTACCAAAGAAGAATTATTAAGTGCAGACTATTTCGGAACCAAAGATGCACCCGGTGCATTGGTTGGTGTTATGAAGGAAACAGCAGACTTCTTAGAGGAACAAGATTCCATTGATGCTGCACCCGATGAGGAATTCTTTAAGACTTTTGTGAATCCATCATATATTGAAACGTTAGAATAGTACTTAAAACAGTACGATAGGAGAATATCCATGTCAGAAGATAACGCATTAATCGTGTTAAAAGATGTCCAGCTTACTTATGGTACAAAAAATAAAACAGTAGCGGCATTAAAGGACATTAATCTGAAAATTAGAAAAGGTGAATTCCTTTGCATACTGGGACCTTCAGGTTGCGGAAAGAGCACAATGCTTAATATAATTGCGGGCTTTTTGAAACAATCGGAGGGAGAGGTATTGATGGATGGTGCGCCTATTAACGGGCCGGATTGTCATAGAGGTGTTATGTTTCAGGAATCAAACCTTTATCCGTGGCTTACTGTGGGGCGTAACGTAGAGTTCGGACCCAAAATACGAAAAGTAGATAAAGATAAAATTCGTGAAATCAGACAATATTATTTAAAACAAGTACAACTGGAGGGGTTTGAAGAAAAAAGAGTTTTTGAACTCTCCGGTGGTATGAAGCAAAGATGCGCATTGGCGAGAGTTTTGGCGAATGAGCCTGAAGTGATCCTAATGGACGAGCCTTTTGGTGCTCTTGACGCTTTGACCAGAACTAACATGCAGCAGTTAATGCGCACGGTGTGGAAGGAAAATAATAACACGGTTATTCTAATTACGCACGATATAGATGAAGCATTGACGTTAGGTACAAGAGTGATTGTTATGTCTAAAAGACCGGGACGGATTGTTAAGGATATACCTTTAAATTTCACGGAAGAAATATATCGGGATAATCAGATGGAACGCATTAAGTATACAGATGAATATTTTAAGATTCGTGAAGAGGTTTTAGGCGTTATTAACAGACAACATGAAAATTAATAGTGCGCTAGTAAACGCAGAATGAGAGGTATTATGCAACATTTTGTAGTAACAATCGGACGTGAATTTGGCTCGCAGGGATTATATGTGGGTGAGAAACTGGCAGAATACTTGGGAGTAAAATGTTATAATCGTGAATTGATTGAGGAAGCCGCGACACGCATGGGAGAGAAGACGGAAGTACTCAATAATTTGGATGAGTTTATTGCGCAGAAAAGCTTTGGATTCGGAGCTAAAAGTGAGGCAGAGAAAGCTTTTATGGTGCAATCACAAATAATTTGTGAGATCGCTGAGAGAGAATCATGTGTCATTGTAGGAAGATGTGCAGATTATGTTTTGCGAGACAGAAACGATTGTCTGAATGTATTTATCAGCGCTCCTTACAGTTATAAATTTAATCATCTTGCGGAAGAGTATAAACTGACTCCGGAAGCGACTACCCGAATGATGGAAAAAAATGACAGCAATCGATCTAATTACTATAAGCACTTTGCACATCAAAACCCTGGCACTATGAGCCATATTACGTTGGACTGTAGTTATTTTGGAGTTGATGGAACGGCCAGAGTGCTTAAAAGTATTGTGGAAATGAAATTTAATGCGCTAAATGAGTAATAAAGGAGAAGCAGAGCGATGGTAAAATCAATTAAAAGACGTATTCTGGATCGCCTGGGAGATAAAAAAGTCAGACGGATAATGATTAAGTTAGGTTTGAGGAGAATTGTAATTTACAGAGATTTTTACAGAAGATTCGGTTACATGATTCCGAAAAGGAATCCCCAAACGTTTAATGAGAAGATTAACTGGATAAAATTGTATAGAAAAGACGAGCGTATGTCTATTTTGACGGACAAATATCTTGTGCGCGACTGGGTGAAAAAGATGATTGGGGAAGAGTATGTCATCCCTATGTATGGTGTGTATAACAGTATTGAAGAGTTTAAAAGCAATCTTCCTGAATTACCGGATTGTTTTGTTGTAAAGGCTACAAATGGTGGCGGTGGAAAAGAAGTTATTTTGTGTAATAACAAAAATGAGATAGATTGGGAAGAAAAGTGTTCCCAGATGAAACAATGGATAGTATATAATTCGTATTGCAGAGGTGGCGAGTGGCAATACAAAAATTTGAAGTCTAGAATTATGTGTGAAAAAATGGTCGATGTAGATGCCAATGATTTTAAATTGTTTTGTTTTGGGGGAAAAGTGGTTATGATTCAAGTAGATTTAACCAGATTTTCAGGACATAAACAACAATTTTTTGATTTAGACTGGAATTTAATGCCTATTCGTTATGTGGCATCAGCGGGAGATGAGATTTATCCGAGACCGGACAACTTAGAGGAGATGATTGCGATTGCGGAAAAACTGTCGGCTGAATTTGAATTTGTGCGAGTAGACTTATATAATGTTAATAATAAGATTTATTTTGGAGAAATGACCTTTACACCTAATAATGGTACGGCTCGTTTTAAACCTGAAGAGTGGGATAAAAAGTTAGGAGATTTATGGAAACTTGATGAAAGTTGTAAAAAGATAGGAGCGAAGAATTTTGCAAACTAAGAAATTATCCATTATTATTCCTCATTATAATTCCCGTGAGTTAGTGAGAAAACTTATTGATAGTATTCCTATAAGGAAAGAAATTCAGGTCATTTTGGTGGATGACAATAGTACGGAAAATATAGACGATTTGAGAGAATACGCAAAGTGCCGTCAGATTGAATTTTATCAAAATGATAGTAGTGAACATAGTGCCGGACGTTGCAGGAATATTGGTTTGAAGCATGCTGTCGGAGAATGGTTGCTATTTGCAGATGCAGATGACTATTTCCTCCCGGGTTTTTATGATTCTTTGGTACCATATTTTGAATTGGAATATGATATAATCTATTTCCCACTAACTAGTATACGATTGACTGATGGGCAAAGGTCAAACAGACATTTTAAAAATAATAAATTGATTCATAATTATTCTATTTTACCTACAAAAGAAAATGAAGTAAAACTTCGGTATAAGCAAGTGGAACCGTGGTCTAAGCTTATTCGTGCAAGTTTGGTAAAAGAAAATGCCATTTTTTTTGAGCAAACGAGAGTGGCTAATGACGTGATTTTTTCTATGAAATGTGCGGCTTGTGCAAAAAAAATCACAACTGGGGATAAGACTATTTATTGCGTGACAGCGTCAGATAAATCACTTACCACATCGGTAAAGCGTGAAGATGTCATGACAAGAATAAAAATGACTGTGAAAAAATATAAGTATCTGAGAGGAAAGGTAGATAAAGAAACTTGGAAAATTCTTGATTTACGCGGGGATAAGTATATAAAGTTGTTTAAAGAATATGGAATAGACAAAAGAGATATTTTGTGGGTATGGGGCTACATGATTGTAAATGGGGTTAGACCTTGTGTTTCCAGAAATATAACTATTTTTAACTTTATTCCAACTCTCATAAAGAAGATATTTAGAAGGTAAATGTGATGAATGATAAAAGATTATCGATTATTATTCCACACTATAATTCGGTGGAACTGTTAAGAAAACTGATCGACAGTATTCCTCAAAGGGAAGAGATACAAGTAATTGTGGTTGATGACAACAGTAAGGAAGATATTACAGAGATAAAGAAGTATGCGGAACATCGTCAAATTGAGTTTTATATAAATGACAGTAGTACGCATAGCGCGGGGCGTTGCCGCAATATAGGATTACAGCATGCAATAGGAGAGTGGCTTTTGTTCGCAGATGCGGATGATTTTTTTTTAGAAGGTATGTGGGAAAAAATATCTCCTTATTTGAAACAGGAAGAATTTGATATTGTGTACTTTACTGCAACCAGCATTTCTCTGAGTGATGGGACTGAGTCTAGTAGACATGTCAGAAATTCTAATTTAATTCATAATTATGTTGTTTCACCTACAAGAGAAAATGAAATATGGCTTCGGTATAGGTATGTAGAGCCGTGGTCAAAACTTATCCGTGGAAATATGGTTAGAGTAAACAAAATTCTTTTTGATGAGACTAGAGTATCAAACGATGTGATGTTTTCTATGAAATGTGCTACATGTGCGAAGAAAATTGCTGTAAGCGAGGACGTCTTCTATTGTATCACAAAATCAGGTGGAACACTTACAACTTCTAAAACAAAGGAAGATGTCAGATCAAGACTTAAAACGGACGTGAAAAAATATCATTACTTAAAGAAAAACGTGGATAGAGATGCGTGGAAACAGCTTGATTTGCGTGGAGACAGATATGTAAGACCATTCGTAAGATATGGAATGGGGAAAAGAGAAGTTATATGGGCATGGGTGTATATTTTAACACATGGTGTCAGACCGTGTCTGTCAAGACAAGTGACAATGAAAAATGTGATTCCTAAAATTATAGGCAGGATATGGAAGAAAAATTAATATGAATAAGACTAAACTATCAATTATTGTTCCTCATTATAATTCATTGAGTTTATTAAAGAAACTAATAGAAAGTATTCCGAAGCGAGAAGAAATTCAGGTTATTGTGGTAGATGATAATAGTACGGAGGAAATAGATGATTATAAATTATTTCAGCAGATAAATCCGCATATTGTTTTTCTTTTGAATTCCACGGGGAAAAATAGTGCGGGAAGATGCCGCAATATAGGATTGGAAGTGGCGAATGGAGAATGGGTTTTATTTGCAGATGCGGACGATTTTTTCGTAGAGAATATGTGGGATAAGGTAACACCTTATTTAGAACAAAAAGAATGCGACATTGTTTATTTTACACCAACAAGTTGCATGCTTTGCGGAGGTGGGGAGGGAACCCGACATCTGCGAAGTGCCAAAATGATTAGTGAATATTTGAAAGAACCAGATTTTTATCATAAAACAAGATTAAAATACTGGTATGAATCACCATGCTCTAAATTAATCCGGCGTAGTATCATAGAGCAAAATGGGATAGTATTTGATACAACCAAAGTGGCAAACGATGTTATGTTTTCGATGAGAGTGGCTGTAGCAGTAAGAGACATCACTGCGAGTCAGGAGACAATTTATTGTATAACTCAAAGCCAAGGAACTTTGACAACATCACTTGGGCGAGAAAATTTTGAAGGTCGTTTTGAAGTATTTTTGCGTAAATATCGTTTTTTGAAAGAAAATCTCACACCAAAAGAATGGCGCGTTGTTGCGCTTGTAGGAGAGCCTTACTTAAAGCTTGCAAAACGTAACGGAATTGAAGATGCAGAGATAAAGGAAATCAAGCGTACTCTCCGCAAAGAAGGTGTACGGATAAAAGCACCGGGAAAATGGAGCGTTGGTTCGATTACAAGGAAAATAAGGAGTTTTTTTAACTTATGAATATATTAAAAAAGATTAATTATATTTTTAACATAAAACAAAAAATTCATTTAATTATCTTATTCTTTTTAGTATTAATAGGTTCTGCTTGTGAGTTGTTGGGAGTTACTATGATTTTGCCTTTTATTGACGCTGTTTTACAGCAGGAGGCTGTCTTGGAAAAATGGTACATGCAATGGCTTTATGATGCACTGGGTTTGGAATCTGTTAATTCACTGCTGATTATCTTGGCAGTTGCATTTATTGTAATCTATGTGGTAAAAAATGCCTATATGGTTTGGATGAAGCGTATGCAGTTCCGATTTATCGGAAACAATCAACTACAGTTATCCAGAAGAATGCTGGAGTGTTATTTAAGACAGCCTTATTTGTTCCATCTGTCACATAACAGTTCAGATTTGATTCGTAATATTAGCGCGGATACGGGCATGTTTTTTGGAAGTGTGCAATCCGTTTTGACCCTATTTACAGATGTTACGGTTTGTTTGCTTGTGTTTGTCGTTCTTTTAACACAGGATTTTGCTATGACGATTACAATTACTATGGTACTCATCGCATATATTGCAGTATTCTTTTTACTGATTCGTAAAAAAATTGAGAATTTTGGGCAACAGACGCGTAGGCTGACAGCTCAGAACAGCAAATGGTTAAGACAGACATTTGGTGGTATTAAAGAGAGTATTATTTTAGAAAGAAGAGATTTTTTTATTCGTCGATTTACGCAGACTAATGAAGGTTTAATGATTAATCGTAGAGAATATCAGACAATATCCCTTCTTCCTAAAGCTGTGTTAGAGGTTTTGTGTATTGGCAGTATTATGATGATTGTAGCTATAAAACTGGCATCGGGAACGGATATTGTAGAATTTATTCCTACTATATCCTTATTTGCAGTGGCAGCATTCCGTCTGTTGCCTTCATTTAATAAAATTGTGGCAGAGTTATCTGCATTGCAGTATAACAAAGCAGGTGTGGATGCAATTTATAGGGATTTACATGAAATTGATCAGCTTTCTATTATGAGCAAAGAAGAGAAGGAAGATGAAATAAAACATTTAGATTTTGAAAAGGAAATTCGTCTTAATAATATTACGTTCCATTATCCTAATGTAAAAGAGAATGTTCTTGAAAATGTCAATATGGTAATTGAAAAAAACACTTCTGTAGCTTTTGTAGGACCATCCGGCGCAGGAAAGACAACACTTGCAGATATTGTGTTGGGGGTATTAGATACGCAAAATGGTAATGTTCAGATTGATGGTGTAGATATTCGTAAGGCGATGCGGAGTTGGCATAAAAAGATTGGATATATTCCGCAGTTTATTTACCTTATGGATGATACCATCCGTAATAATATTGCGTTTGGTCTCCGACCCAATGAAATAAAAGATGAGCAGGTATGGCGAGCATTGGAGGAAGCACAGCTGAAAGAATTTGTGGAAAGTTTAGAGGATGGGCTTGACACTAAAATTGGTGAACGTGGCGTTCGGTTATCAGGAGGCCAGAGACAGAGAATTGGTATTGCACGTGCGCTCTATCATGATCCGCAGTTCCTGGTGCTGGATGAGGCTACTTCTGCTCTGGATAATGATACGGAAAAAGCTGTTATGGAGGCGATTAATTATTTGGCAGGAAGTAAGACTTTGTTAATTATTGCTCATCGTTTAACTACTATAGAACAGTGTGATGTGGTATACGAGATTAAAGATAAACAGGTTGTAAAGAAGAAAGAGAAAGCAAAGGACAATAATTAGAACGAGGATGGTTTATGCAGGGTGATTTGATTTCGGTTATTATTCCGATTTATAACGTAAAAGAATATTTGCCCCAATGCCTGGATTCGTTGCTCAATCAGACTTATACCAGTTTTGAAGCACTTTTGGTAGATGATGGTTCTTCAGACGGAAGCGAGAAGATTTGTGACGAATATGCTGAAAAGGATTCAAGGTTTATAGCGATACACAAGAAAAACAGTGGAGTTTCCGATGCCCGTAACATGGCGTTGGAACAGGCGAAAGGAAAATACATCACTTTTTTAGATAGTGATGACTGGTTGGAGCCGGATGCTTATGAGACTTTATATGTTAAGATGAAGGAACATAATCCGGATGTGGTATTTGGTGTCTGCGAGCGGCTTTATCGTCAGTTTTTTGATAATGAGCCGGATGGAAGTGTTACGATGATTTCGGATAGGGATGTGTTGACATCTTATGTGAAACCAGAATATAAGCCACATATTCTAAAGGCACTTTGGGATAAGTTATATACCAGAGAGATTATAGGTGATGTTCGATTTAAACCGGGCCATCACAGAGACGGAACTTTTAACACAGAAGTTATGTGTAAGGCACGGAAGGTTTTGTTTGTAGGAAAATTGATTTATCATTATCGTGATGAACGTCCGGGAAGTATTACCAATACCGGAATTTCGGAGAGAATTTTTACGGATAAAATTCCTGTGTTAACGGAGCAGATTGAAGATTTAAAACGTGTGGGAAGAGAAGATTTGGCGAAGAGGCAGATTGTCTTTTTTTATTCGGAAGTACTGTCTTACTATTGGAAAATATATAAGTCTGATTCGCCGAAGCGGGAGGAATTTTTAGAAAGAATTAATAAGTTGCTAAAGAAAGACAAAAAGGAAATAAAGGCATCCTTTGGATATGACTATGCATCAAAGGGGTATAAACTGAAAATGTGTTTGTTTTTGTGTAGTCCAAGTCTTTACTGTATGATGATGAATCTAAGAAAGGGAAAGTAATGGAACCGGTTGTCAGTGTAATTATACCTGTTTATAATAAAGAAAAGTACTTAAATAGCTGTTTAGAATCCGTTGTAGGGCAGACATTGCAGGATATTGAGATTCTTTTGATTAATGACGGCTCTGTAGATGGTTCTGCCCAAATTTGTGATGAATGGGCAAAAAAGGATATCCGTATCCGAGTGATTCACAAACAGAATGAAGGAGCCGGGTGTACGAGAAATAAAGGACTTGAACTTGCTAAGGGTAAGTATGTATCCTTTGTGGATGCGGATGATTATATTGACACAAGGCTTTATGAGATTGCAATACAGAAGATGGAGCAGGCAGATGTCTGTTACTTTGGAAGAAATATTGTCAGTAATGGTAAGGTTTTGGAACACAGCGTTGAGTTAGATGAGCAGCAAGTGTACCAGGGAGAGCAGATTAGAAAGGATTTCATAAATTTTTTCCTGGGAAATCTTCCCTCCAATGAATATGAAAGACATTTTGTGACAGGTTCTGTGTGTTGTGCCTTATTTAATAGAGAATTTTTGAAGAGGAATCAGATTACCTTTCCGGATAAACAAATTAAGTACAGTGAGGATTTGTTCTTGAATCTGGAACTTTGCCGGTATGCGCAGAAGATTATTGTGATTCCTGATATGCTTTATTTTAACAATGTGATGCGGGATTCCAAATCAAGAAAGTATGCTAAGGATCGTTTTACGGTATACAAGCTGATCTATGAGAAATTGTTAGAATATCTTCCTATTTGTGCGGATGAGGAAGATGCCATGGAACGTATTCGTTTTCGACATGCTCTTTATACATGTAAATGTGTGAAGGCAGAGGTAAGGTATCGGAAAACCAACGGTTTTTTTGCAGCATATAAAAATATTCGTGCAATATGTAGGGATGAGTTGACAAGAAGTGTGATAAAACAGATGATACAGCCTGGTTTTCACAGTAAAAGAAATATGTTGTTACGTTGTATATATCATCGCTTTGCATTAATTATTATGTTCTATTATATTAAGAATTAGGGCTGGAAGCACATCATGGAAAAGGTATTAACAATCATCATTCCTCATTATAATTCACCGGATTTGCTTAGTAAACTTCTTGATTCTATTCCGAATAGGGAGGAAATAGAGGTTCTTGTCGTGGACGATAACAGTCAGGGTGATAGGCAAATCAGTGAGGCTTGTAAAGAAAAAAATAAAACGAAGGCAACTTTTTTTGTGAATGATACAGGAAGAAAGGGTGCCGGTGTTTGTCGAAATATCGGACTTGCGCATGCAAAGGGAAAGTGGCTTTTATTTGCGGATGCAGACGATTTTTTTTCGGAAAATTTGTGGGAAAAACTTCACAGATATTTTCAGGAAGAGGCAGATATAGTATATTTTGTGCCCAGCAGTATATATGTGGATACAGGAGAGAGGGCAAACC
Source organism: uncultured Lachnospiraceae bacterium (assembly GCA_964528145.1). Taxonomy (GTDB): domain Bacteria; phylum Bacillota; class Clostridia; order Lachnospirales; family Lachnospiraceae; genus Acetatifactor. Next base: position 37,632 of record CAZGSF010000005.1, read on the forward strand.
GCGATCGTTTGACCGGAGGTCTGGTGAAAAATTACTTGCAATCGCCAAGTCAGGACACAGAAGTGCAACTTCGTTTTGGATTTGAAAGTCCATGGTCTAAGCTTGTCAGACGTGCCATGGTGGAAGAAAAGAAGATTTACTTTGATGAAACCATGGTGGCAAATGATGTAATGTTTTCTATAAAATGTGCGGTGGCTGCAAAAAATATTACAGCCAGTTTGGAAAATATTTATTGTGTAACGAAAAGTGAAGGAACATTGACAACCACTGGGGGCGAGAAGTATTTTCAAATTCGTCTGGAGGTTTGGGTTGATAAATATAAATTTTTGAAGAAAAGACTTTCAAAGCAGGAGTGGAAGATTTTAAGAATGAGAGGAAACTTCTGGTTGAAGAGAGCAAAACGTATTGGTTATAGTCCTAGTAAGATAATTGGGTTGGGAATTTATCTTATTAAAAATGGAGTGTGGCGATAATAGTATTATGAGTTACTATTTGTGGAGGGGTATTTTTTAATTTGACACTTCTCATAAACGGAATAGGAATTTTAATTAAAATATAGTTCAGGTAGTTTAGAAAGGAAGATAGGACTATGGCGATTCAATTATTTACACCTACCTTTGCGGTAGAGGAATGTTTGGAAGAGATTAGAGAATGTCTTGAAAAAGGATGGACAGGGCTTGGATTTAAGACTGTTCAACTTGAAGAAAAATGGAAGGAGTATACCGGATGGGAGCATGCTCATTTCCTGAATTCTGCCACGGCAGGATTAAATCTGGCATTTGATATATTGAAAGAGGAAAACGGCTGGGATGATGATGCGGAGGTTATTACCACTCCACTTACATTTATTTCATCAAATCATGCAATCTTGCTTGCTAATTTAAAACCGGTTTTTGCTGATATTGATGATACACTCTGTCTTGACCCCAAAAGTGTAGAAAGTAAAATTACAGATAAAACAAAAGCAGTTCTTTTTGTAGGGCTTGGAGGTAATACCGGGCATTATAAAGAGGTTGCAAAGATTTGTGAGGAGCATGGTCTTAAGCTTATTCTTGATGCGGCACACATGGCAGGAACAAGATTTAAAAATGGTGAAGTACCGGGACAGGAAGCTGAAGTTGTTGTATATTCTTTCCAGGCGGTTAAGAATTTGCCTACTGCAGACAGTGGCATGATTTGTTTCAAGAATGCAGAATATGACAAAATTGTAAGAGAGAAAACATGGCTTGGTATTAATAAAGACACCTATGCAAGAACCAATTCAGGCGGAACTTATAAGTGGCGTTATGATGTGGAGTATGTGGGTAACAAATATCACGGTAATTCAATCATCGCGTCTATAGGATTAGTGCAGTTAAAATATTTGGATCGTGATAATGCATACAGAAGACAGCTGGCTGAATGGTATACTCAGGGATTTGCACCTTACTCAGATAAGATTAAGCTTGTTGAGATGGATGAAAACTGTGAATCCAGCAGACATTTGTTCCAGATTATTGTTGACCGCAGGGATGAGTTGATGCTGGCTCTTAACCAGCAGGAAATTTATCCCGGCGTGCATTACGTTGATAACACAGAATACAGAATGTATAAATACGCTGACGGAACCTGTCCGAAAGCAAGATATATAAGTGACCATGTTATATCTCTGCCAATGCACATGCAGGTAACCTTTGAAGATGTGCAGATGATTGTAAAAGCCGTGGTTGATTTTGTGAATGCGTAATATTACTTATAGAAGGATACAGTTATGAAATTACCTGACCAATTTTTAATAAAAGATTTGTCAAAACTTTTTTGCAAAAGTGAAGTGGGATTTTTTATAGACGATATTCAACCGTATAATAAAGCAATGGCAAGTATCCGTATGCGTTGCTATGATATTATGGAGCATCTTGAGAAAAATGGTATTCACGCGGAATTGTATAAACCCTTCAGAAAATATAAAGTAGTTGTTTTTACGAAGACTCGTTCTGAAAGGGCTGTGGCAACAGCTAAGAAACTCCGTAGTAAAAATATTCCTATTTTTTATGATGCTTATTATGAATATCTGGATGAGCCGACTAAACAGAAGGACTGGGAACGTATTAACATTCTTGAAATAGTAAAGCAGTCACAAATTGTTGGCACCTGCTCTAAAGAACAGGAAATTGCATTTGGCAAATATCATTCAGATGTTGTTATGATACCGGAAAGTGTTCACGATGACTTTTTTCAGGTGGAAAAAGAGCATGTGGATAAGGAACAGATATCCCTTGTTTATTGCGGATACTCAGGAAAAGCAAAAGATACTCTCTGTATCAAAGATGTTTTAAAGAGATTACAGGAAAAATATCAGTGCAAACTATTATATATTTGTGAGAAAGATCCAAAATTAGAAGGGTTATCCTATGACTATATCCGATATGATCAGTCTGTAATTCCTTCGCAGCTTATTAATGGGGATATTATGATTGCCCCAAGACCAATGGAAGGGATAGAAAAACTGGCTCATAGTTTTACAAAAGTGGCTTATCCTCTTGCAGTGGGGCTTCCGGCAGTTGCTAATCCGGTGCCTTCATATGTGGATACGCCGGTGATGTTGTGCCGTAATGATGAAGAATGGGAGCAGACCCTTACAAAGCTTATATTGGATTCTGCGGAAAGGCAGAAGCATGGCGAAGAGGGAAGACAGTATGTGTATGAGAACTATTCTTTGGCTGTCATAGGAGAAAAATACCGTTCAATAGTTGAAAAATTAATGAGCAATTCATAAAGAAATGTTATATGAGGAAATGAAGATGTCAACGGGAAAGGTGTACATTGAATATCAGTTCAAAAAAGGACCATATGGTGGTGCAAATCAGTTCCTTAAATGTCTAAGGGATTATTTGGTGAGAAAAAATTTGTATAGTGAAACACCACAAGAGGCTGATTTTATCCTTATTAATCATACAAATATACGCCTTGAACTTTTGAGGTTAAAAAAGGAACATCCCGAAAAAATTATGGTTCACAGAGTAGATGGTCCGGTATCAAAACACAGAAAACGTTCTAAAATTCTTGATAAACAATCTTTTTTTCTCGATAAGATATTGTGCGAAGGCACTATTTTTCAATCAAAGTGGACTATGGAGAGTTGTGCCGAAGTAGGATATAGGAAAACTGGTTTAACTGCAATTATCCATAATGCCCCGGACCCTGATATTTTTGGATTGAAGGCAGGTCGCAGACAGGGAAAATCAGGTGAGAAGTGTAAACTTATTTCAACAAGCTGGTCGGATAATTGGAATAAGGGATTTGATGTGCTTCAGTATCTGGATGAACATCTTGACTTTAATAAATATGAATTTACTTTTGTGGGCAACTCGCCCATTGAATTTAAGAATATAAAGCATTTGCCGGCAATGAATAGTGAAGAGTTGTCGAAAGTTTTGCGGGAACATGATATTTATATAGCCGCCAGCAGGAGTGAAAGCTGTTCCAATTCATTGCTGGAGGCTATTAATTGTGGTCTTGTGGTGGCGGCAAGAGAAAGTGGATGTTACCGTGAGGTTATTAAAGAGGGCGGAATTGTTGTTAAGACCGCAGAAGAATTATGTGCAGGTCTTGATGCGTTGTGGGACAATATTGAGGATTTTCAAACAAAACTTCCGTATTACGATATAGAAGAAATTGGAAGTAAGTATTATGGTTTTATGGAAGAAATTGCTGATGTTGTCAGAGGCGGACAGCAGCAGCTTAAAAAAGTATCCGGTTGGGATATGTTGTGTTGGAAAATCTGGGTACTGACTATCAAAATCAAAGATAAGTTAAATCGTATTTTGAAAAAGTAAGAAGGGGAACTATGGAACACCATTATTTTTATAGAGAAAAAGATATATCTATAGTACCGTTATCTGAAGTCCATAGTGAAAAATACAGGCAACTGAGAAACCGTGACGATAACCGGAAATGGTTTAAGACAGACTTGATTATAACGCAGGATATGCAGAAGAAATGGTATCAGAATTATTTAACCAAGCCGTCGGAATACATGTTTGCAATAGAGGATAACAAAACCGGTGAGTTTATCGGTGCTGTGGGGTTATACGATATCAATCCGGAAGAAAAGTGCGCAGAGATAGGGCGCATTATTGTAGACCGTTTTAAATCAGGCGGAAGAGGATACGCTTCAAAGGCACTGGAATGTGCCTGCAAAATAGGAGTGGAGCAGCTTGGACTTACAAGAATATATGCTGAAATATATTCTGATAACATTGCCAGTTTACGGAGCTTTGAGAAGATTGGGTTTATACCTATTAATCCAATGGCTGATATAGAACGCACCAAGTTAATAAATATGGAAAAATTATATTAAGGAAAGCTTGTCATTTTTTTAATTACCTTTTTGGGGGTGCAGGAAATGATGAGCTTTTTTGTATATTTTTTACCCCCACATCTACCTTTAAGAAAAAATTAAGATACTACATATTGTATATCGGTCTTGAAAATGCTACACTATAAGAATAGGGCAATTATACATATTTTTAAATTGGCTTTTGGAGGGACTGAGGATGAAAATGAAAAAGTTGCTGGCAGGACTGATGTGTCTTGTTATGATTTTTGCGACAGTGGATATGACTGCATTTGCATCTGCAGAGGTGCTTACTGTATCCGGTAATGATGCGCCTACTGTAAGTGATGATGATGCAGGCAGTGTAAGTGGTGGCGATACTGTAAGCGACGATAACACAGGAAATGATTCTGATGATACCGTAAGCAGCGGTGATACCACTGTAAGCGGTGGAGACGTAGACGATACGAATAAACCCGGTGATGAGCCAACCGTAAGCGGTGGCGATGCAACCGAACCCGGCGACAATCCAACCGTAAGCGGCGGCGATACAAGTGGAGATGACAATGGAAACTATGGTGACGCCGGTGAAGAAGATGACGATGAGGGAGTGACTCTTCCCTATACAATAGATGCAAATGGAGTGTTGACTTCATGGAGTTCTGCGGAAGGTAATATTACCATTCCGGAAGGCGTAACCGCAATCGGTAATGATGTATTCCTTGGCAATAACAATATTACATCGGTAACCATTCCGGAAGAGATAGTAAGCATTGGCGATAATGCTTTCAAAAACTGTGCAAAACTGGAATCGGTACGTTTACCCCAGAGTCTTACCACAATTGGGGCAAATGCATTTGCAGGCTGTTCCTCCATGTATATGGTGTATCTGAAAGAAAGTGATTATGCAAAGATTAATTACATTGGAGAGCGCGCCTTTTCGGGTTGTGAGAATTTATCAATATTTATGTCTAATGGAGATTTTATTATTCCTGACAGTGTGACAAGTATTGGAAACGGTGCATTTGAGAGCTGTTATAAAATAAAGAGTGTTACATTACCTAAGAAATTAAGTGTGATGGGAACAGGCGTGTTCTATGATTGTCAGGCATTGACAAGCGTTACACTTTCTGCAAACTATAATACAATTCCAGAAGAAACTTTTAACGGATGTTTTGCTTTGAACAGCATTACATGGTCAGGTATTACGGAAATTGGGGAACGTGCCTTTAAGAATTGTGAGGCACTTACGATTTTGACTCTTCCGTTATCAGTAGCTAATGTACGCTCACAGGCATTTGCGGGCTGTACTGATTTGACCTTTGTTGTGGTTGATAATAACAGTATTTCTTTCCATGGAGCAGTGTTCTCTGATGATCATACCACTACTCTGTGCGGTGAATCGGGTAGTGAGGCTGACTATTATCAGAGAGGATATTCCTATCTTGAATTTATTACCCAAAAAGATGCAGCGAAGGTTTCGTATCCTATTAACAGCAGTCAGATTAAGAGACAGCTAAGCGGAGTTTTAGTGTATTGTTACACTGTTGAAACTACGGATGGAATCCAGAAGCAGACGGAAGTTGATAAAGCTTTGCCCGGAAAAGAAATATATGTCCAGCTTCAGAATATTCCCTCGGACTATTCGTTGGTAAATGGTTCTCTTAAAGTAAATGGTGAGGTTTTAAAAGAAAAAGAAGCAGGTGTATATTCTTTTACCCAGAAGCCGGGTGGTGCTAACCTTACCGCAGAATTTGCGCAGATTAAGTTTAGCGATAATCTTGGTGTAGTTTCTTATGAGACCTCAGAATCCATAGAGAACGGACTTAAGGTTGGACAGACTGTTCAGTTGTATATGTTCTCCAATAAAGTAACGTTGGAAAAACCCTTAAACGGTTCACGATTTAGTTTTAAAAATTATGATAAAAGTAAGCTTGGTGTCACAGTTGACTCACAGGGGCATGTGAGTCTTACAGGTAAAGCTGCAGGAAAGGTTACTCTCGAAATCTGGAATAAATTTAGTGACACAAAAATAAAAGAAATTGAAATCGAAGTAAAGAGTGTAGCCATTTCAAATATGGATTTACATATTACCGATAGCAGTGCTCATATTGAGGAAGAAACTCAGGATGAGGATGGAACACGTAATCTTAAGGTTATTGAGCGTTATGTGGGTGATGGTATTTCCTTTACTGTTAAGGCAAACGGCTGGGATGCTGAAGGAACTCCTCTTAATGTGGCATACCAGTGGAGCAGCAGCGACACTACTATTGCCAAACCTTCAAAAACCACAACCACAGTAGGTAATAATACTAACAAAATTACTATCCCTAAAGGTGCCGGCGGTGAGGCAACAGTAACTGTTACAGCTAAAGACGGTTCAGGGCTTAGTAAACGTATCCATATTAAAGTGGTGAATGGCAAGCCTTCATTTAAACTGGAAACAAGCACATTCAATTTTTATAAAGAGAAGCCCATGGTGGTATCTTTGATTGAATCATATGGTTATGCTGTACAGGAAGATTCCCTGAAGCTGTATGACCTTGATGAAGAGGATAAGGTAGTTTCAGCATCTAAGATTTTCTCGGTTGTGCCGGATACCTCCGAAGCAGGCAAGTATATTATCGTGTCAAAGACCGGGGAGAAAGTCACAGACGGAGAATACTGGGTGGCACTTGATGGTGAAACTGATGCCGGACATTTCTCACATAAGTTTACCATTACGGTAAAGAACAGCATCCCTTCTGCAAAGGTAAAGCAGACCGGAAAAATTAATCTTTTCTATACTGCTGATGCAGTCTCGCAGGGGGTAACATTAAATGTTTCAGGATATGGTAATGAGAAAATAGCAGCATATGAATTGTCGAACTTAAACGCCGGAGATGATGAGCAGCTGCAGGCAGATTATAATAAGTTCTCATATAATTTTGATATTGACAGAAGCACCGGTGTAATCAGTAGAAAAGCTGATACAATGGGTGTTTATGAAACCGGAAATAATAAGGGGAAAGCAGTTGTTACCGGTAATCTTTTGATTTATTTTGAAGGCTACACCGAGCCTCGTACAATAAAAATAAATGTAGCTACCGAGAATAAAAAGCCTTCTTTTGTATTGGAGAAATCAAGCGGTACATATAACATAAACAGAGCAAATCCGGTGTCTGAGTTTACACTTCCTGTATATGAAAAGCAGGGCAAAAAACTTACGCAGGTGCTATTGTCGGAAGGTGGCTGGCAGGCAAATATTAACTTTGCGAAATCAACAGGCTTCTTTATGGCAAATGACACTGATGTCACAATTAAAAACGATGTGATTGCGGTGTCGACAGGACAGATTAACGAAAAAGGTAAGCTGGTAATAAATCTTTTCAATCCTGAATTGTGGGGAAGTGAAAATTACATTGAACTGGCGTACACTGTAAAAGTAAGTAACAAACAGCCTAAAGTATCTCTGGTTACGAGTAAGGTAAGTATTAACCCTGAATATCAGAATCAGGTTGCAGAGTTTTCGTTAAAATCAAATCAGCCGGATTGTGTTGTTTCGGATACCCAGCTATTTGAACCTTTGTATAGCAGTAAGAGTATCTATAATGAAAACATAGAGAAAATATCTGTTGTTTACGAAGACGGTATTGGAACTGTTACAATTCCAGGTGATGTTCGGGTAAAAGACGGCACATATAAATTTACCTGCTATACACAGGTTATGGATGATTATTATGTGAAGGGTGTGGGAACCAATGTGCTTAATAAGGTAACCCTTTCCGTGGCAGTAAAGAACAGCGTTCCTTCCATTAAACTTAAATCTTCCAAATTCACCATGAATCTTAGTGCCAAGGGTAAAGAGACTATAGGTTACAGTGTAACTGTAAAGAATGCACCTGTGGCTGAGAGTGGATACGAATTAAGTGAGATTAGTGTGGTTTCAGGATATACGGACTATGTTGATTTTGTATATGAGGATGGTTTTGTAAAAGCTACATTGAATGAGAACGAAAGCTTCGGAACCGGTAATTTTAAATATGAACTGGTTCCTGTATGGAGCAATGGTGTTCATGAAGTTGAAGGCAGTAAATTAAAGGTTACTTTAGCGGTTCAGAACAAGCCTGTAAGTGTAACCGTAGGAAGCGCCAAGGGCAAACTTGATTTGTTAAACAGAGAAGAAACAGGCATTTCATATAAGGTTACAGTGAAAAACATTAATGACACTATTATTAACCCAAGTATTTATGAACTTGATAAATGGGGCAAACCGGAAAATGAAGAGAGTACTCATTTTTATGCCCAGATTCAAAACGGCAATTTGGTGGTGAAAGCATATGATAATGCAGATATTACCAGTGGAAAGAGCTATTCATTCAAGGTAAAATATAGTTTGGCAACTGACCCTGACAATGTACGTACCATGAATAAGGTATTAAAGGTTAAACCTGTGCAGACATTCCCTAAACTGACTCAGAGTACAAAAAATATCAGTCTCTATCAGTCCAACAAGGGTTATTATGCATATGTTACCGTAACAGCCGATAAAAAATCGACGGCAACCATTACAGGCATTGAGTGGGCGAACGGCGTTGATGATAAAATGAAAGAAAGCTTCGGATACGAAATTACCTCTATTAACGAAGAGAATAATTCCGTTACCATAGCTATATGGTTAAATAAGAATTATCGTTTTGCGGTAGGAAAGACTCAGACCTTAAAGTTTGCGGTAAGATGTGAAGGTCAGGATGAAAATACCTTTGGTACAGCATTTAGCGTAAAAGCAGCAGTGAACCGTTAAAGGAAATGTAAACTCTACACACCGGAAGGAGACTTGTTCATGAAACGTTTGAAGCTTAGCATATGTATAATGTTAATTATTGCCATGATAAGTGGTGATTTGAGTCTTCTTAATGTCAGTGCGGAAAATAGTATAATGTCAGTATCATCCGGTGATATTGAATTAAGTGAACAGGAAGGCGTATCAGATAATGATACGCCTGTTTCTGATGTGTCGGAGGATGAGACAACTGTGTCAGAAAATGAGGCGGTAGTGTCGGGTA
>CAZGSF010000006.1:0-8784 GCA_964528145.1 uncultured Lachnospiraceae bacterium
GTTCAGGTCCGTGTGACAGCAATGTCATGAGGGTTCAAGTCCCTTTCTCTGCACTTTTTTATTTTATCAAATGTCACGTAACAACTCTTAACAATACCGGTTTCTTTCTGTTTAGAATATAAATCCAGATTATTCCAAATAATTTTTATCAATCGTTATCTCAATATATTGCCCGGAAACCCAACCAAACTTAGTTCCTGATAAAATCATGTACCAACCATTAGATTCTCTTAATAACCTAACATTGGTATTCTTTTTTAAATCACCAACGTTTGCATAATTAGTTCCTGCACCGGAACGTAAGTTAAGCGTGGAAGCAGTAACTCGACCAGGTGTATTATGAATATAATCTGCCGAAGCCCATCTGTCTGTACCTATTTTGAACCAATTGTTTTGGTAATCTAAGATTTCAACTTCATCGCCATTTTTTAGGCTTCCGACTTTTGTTCCGTTTGGTTTGTTACGGACATTAAGTGTTGTATTTACTTTTACAGTATTTTTGATTATTGGAGATAGAGTAGAAGTGTTATAAAGGATGTTTAAATCTACATTACCTTGAATGCCATTTACAACGCCGGAGCTTGTATATTGATATCCTTCAATTGGTGTGCCAATATTTGGTGTGCTACTTTCTTCCGGATTTTCTGCAAATTGCATAGGCGAATATCCTTTTTTATATCTGGCAATCCACTCTGTGTTACACTTTAAACTCGATTTATATGGTTTAATGTGCGAGTTCCAGAAAGAGAGTCCGGTATACAAACCAAATTTATAACCGGATTTTTCAATAATTTCTTGATAAGCATTAATCATATCAATAAGTAATTGTCCTAATCCTTTCTGACAATTATCCTCCACATCCATATAAACAGTAGTAGAAGTTGGCATATTATATTGCTTTAAATATTTCACAACAATAGATGCGTCTGATTTTGCTTTTGCAACTGTTGTAGCATAACTGTAATTATAAACTGCAACCACAGGAATATTCGCTTTATTAAAACCATTCAAGTGTGCTTCAAATAACTTATCTAAATTCAAATCTTTACGAATAATCTTTAAAATTGCAAATTGCACACCATCATTTTTTACAGCTTGGTAATCGGTAATTGTATTGTAAGCAGAAACATCAACACCTTTAACATTAGAAGATGTATTTACATTTGTAATACCAGAACCGTTTTCCAATACCATTATTGTATGACTTCCTTCCTTTACAAGAATATCTTCACGTTTTAAATATTTATCACTTGTCAAATGTTTGCTATCAGTTATAATATTATAATATTCAGAATTACCTAAAACTGTTCTTAAAGTTAACTGTGTTAAAAGAAGTGGAAGAGTGTGCGAAAGAAAAGGATTTACCGTTGATGATAATGATTTGTTGATGAAATATATTACCTTGCCAGATGGCAGGTGTACTTCCTAAAAGGAGTGAACAATGGCTGTAGTTAAGGAAAAGAATAAATCGGTTTTTAAAGACTGGTATAAATTGGATTTGTCGGCAATTGTATATCCTACCCTTGAACGTAGGGATTTTTCTTCTGTATACCGCCTGTCGGTGGTGCTAAAGGAGGAAATTAAGCCGGAAGTGTTGCAGCAGGCAGTTGATATAGCGCTTGTACGTTTTCCTACCTATAAGGCTGCAATGCGAAAGGGGTTGTTCTGGAGGTATTTGGAGCCTAATAACCGCCCGGGGCCTTTTGTTGCTCCGGATATAAAGAATCCATGTATGCCCATGAATTTTAAGGCAAATAACAGGTATTTGCTGAGGATTTATTATTATAATTGCAGAATTTCCCTGGAAGCTCATCACAGTCTTGGTGACGGCACGGGGGGAATGTGTGTGCTTCACACCATTACTGCGGTTTATTTAAGGCTTTTGGGGCATGATGTGAGTAATGGATATTTCGTAAAGGATGTGAATGAGGAGCCCACGCCGGGAGAACTTGAGGATGCATATATGAGGTATGCTGATGCAAGAGTTTGTCCTCCAAGACCCTCTGAAAAAACTTATAGAATACACGGAACGAGAGAACCTTTTTATACACTTAATATCATCGACGGAATTATGTCCGTGACAGAGGTTATGAAGGTTGCATCAGGATATAATGCCACAGTTACAGAGTATCTTAATGCTGTGCTTTTGGCGGCACTTCTTGAAAAACAGAAGGAAGACGGGAGGATCCATCTGAAGCCTGTACGTATTGCCATGCCTGTTAATTTGAGAAGGTTTTTCCCTTCGGATACATTGCGTAATTTTATTACGATGATTTACCCATCCATAGACCCAAGGCTTGGGGATTGGAGCTTTGAAGAGATTATTAAGCATGTGCATAATTATATGCGTTTTTATATTAATGAGAAATTCCTTAGGGGCGATATAACAACCAATGCCAACACCCAAAGAAATCCTTTTATACGTGTGGTGCCGTTGTTTATAAAAGATTTTGTGGTGCGTTCATTTTACACAAGGGTGCAGGATAGGAATTCTTCCGCCGGACTCACCAATATGGGGGCAATGAAGGTGCCGGAAGATATGAAGGAGCATATCGAAAGGTTTGATATTTACATGGGGCAGCCTTTTTCGTCCAGAACCAACTGCGCAATTATAAGCTTTGAAGATACATTGACGGTTAATTTTGCCAGCAGTATTGTGGAAACCGATGTGGAAAGATATTTTTTTTGCAGGCTGGTAAAGGATGGAATACACGTAAAAATAGAAAGTAACAGAGATTTGTAGAATGATAAGTTCTGATGAAAGGAGTACCTATGTCTTATTGTGTGAATTGCGGTGTTGAACTTGACGCTTCCGCGGAAGCGTGTCCTTTATGTAACACACCGGTTTTTAATCCCAATGAAATTCATTATACAAAGTCCATGCCTCCATTTCCGCCGGTAAAGGGACAGGTGGAAGAGGTGAAACGAAAGGATTTGGGGATTCTTTTTTCCATATTGCTTGCAACCATTGCCATAACCTGCGGATTGCTTGATTTTCTGGCGTTTGATGCTACAAAATGGTCTTTTTATGTTATTGGTGTGTGCATGCTTTTGTGGGTGCTTTTTATACCGTTTCTTATATTTAAGAAAGTTAATATTTATCTGGCGATTTTGTGTGACGGAGTGGCAGTGCTGTTGTATTTGTACATGATTACCCATGCCACAGGGTCGTCAGAATGGTTTTTAGGGCTTGGAATGCCCATTGTTATACTTGTAACGGTGCTGTTTCAGGCGTTTGTATTATGCCTTAAAAAGATTCCACGCTCGTTTCTTACCAATTTACTGTATGTTTTTGTTGCAATTGCTGTTTTGTGTGTGGGAATTGAAATGCTTATAGACCGGTTTACAGGAAGCGGCATACGGCTTAACTGGTCGGCGGTTGTACTTACTGTGTGTGTGATAATAAGTATTCTTCTTATTACCATGCTTTCCCACAAAAGAATCAGAAATGCCGTGCGTAAACGGTTGCATTTTTAGGAGGTAGGGTATGTCTGATAAGAAAAATCAAAATCTTATGCAGCTTATAAAGAAAGTACACGGATTTGTGGAAAATACGGATCTTGATAAACACAGACAGTCCCAGGACCAGCTTGGTACTTTGTTTTCAAATAACTGGGATGTGGATTATAAGGATGTGGATATTGACGGAATGCATGGTGAGTGGGCAAGTGTAGAACGTACCCATATGAAAAAATATGTGATTCTGTATTGTCACGGCGGCGGATTTTCCACCGGAAGCTGTGTGTACGCAAGGACCCTGACTTCAAAACTTGCCAAGAGTACATCCATGGATGTGCTTAGCTTTGATTACAGGTTATCCCCCGAGAATCCTTATCCCGCAGCTGTTGAGGATGTTATGAAGGCCTGGGATTACCTTATGCTTCTTGGATATGGAGCAAGGGATGTTATTGTGGCAGGTGACTCTGCAGGAGGCAATCTGGCGTTGGTGCTTGTCCATATGCTTAAAAAGCAGGAGCGTATTCTGCCGAGAGGTCTCGTGCTTTTATCACCTTGGACAGACCTTACTTCTTCCGGGATATCCTTTGTGGAGAAAGCGGAAATTGATCCGGTGCTGGATAAAGAGTATATAGAGCGTATGATTGAAGACTACGCACGGGGGCAGGATTTAAAGGATATGATGATATCTCCTTTGTTTGGGGAATTTAAAGGTTTTCCGCCTACATGTATCCAGGTGGGCGAAAATGAAATTCTATTAAGTGACTCAACACGTCTTCATAAAAAAATGATAGAAGCCAATGTGCCGGTGCATATGGAGATGTATGAAGGAATGTGGCATGTTTTCCAGATGTCACGTTTTAAGACTGCATATGAGGCAATGGATTCCTGTGCGGAGTTTATTTTTGATATTTGTCGTTAAAAGTGTGTTTTTTTTAAGTATTTTGGAGATAATTTATTGGTAGAAAAGAGGTACTGCCATGAAATATATTATTCAAATAGGAATTATTACGGGCATCAGCTTTGTGGCAGAAATTCTTCATGAATTATTGCCATTGCCGGTGCCCGCAAGTGTTTATGGGCTGTTAATACTGTTAATTTGCCTGCTTACCGGAATTGTAAAAGAAGAGAATATAAAGGAAACAGTGGATTTTTTGCTGGCAATCATGCCGTTGTTTTTTGTACCTGCATCGGTTGCCCTTATGAACTCTGTTGATAGTATGCGGGGAAATGTGGTAAAATTACTGGTGATGTGTCTCATATCAACAATTGTGGTTATGGTGGTGACAGGTGGAGTGTCGCAGCTTATTGTCAGGTCAGGGAAGGTGAAAAAGGAGGAACTTGAATGATAAATGAGTTGCTTATGAATTCCGTGTATTTTGGGATATTTTTAACCATTGGGGCATATCAGCTGGGGCGCATAATCCAGAATAAGTGGAAATTATCTATATTAAATCCTCTTCTTATTGCAACGGTAATTATTATAGGTGTGTTGCTTATTTTGGATATTGATTATGGTGTGTATGAAGCAGGAAGTAAATATATCAGTGTTTTTCTTACTCCTATAACGGTGTGTCTGGCGCTGCCCCTATATCGTCAAATTAAAGTTCTTAAGGAGAATTGGGTGGCGATATTTGCCGGTATTTTTGCAGGATGTGTGGCACATTTGGGTGTATTGTTTTTGCTGGCGGTTTTGTTTAAACTGGATGGGACTTTGTTGTATTCATTACTTCCAAAGAGTATTACTACGCCCATTGCCATCGGAATAAGCTCGGAAATAGGCGGATTGCCGGTAATTACAATTGTGGCGGTGGTTATTGCGGGAATATCGGGTGCCGCCATAGGACCTGCGGTTTTAAGGATGTTTAGAATAACAGAGCCCCTAGCCTGCGGACTTGCCCTTGGAGCGTCATCCCATGCTGTAGGTACAAGTAAAGCCATGGAAATGGGAGAAATACAGGGAGCCATGGGGTCTCTTGCAATAGTTGTCAACGGAGTTATGTCGGTTATTATAATTCCTGTGCTGGTTAGATTTTTGTAAAAGGTGATAAATATGCTAAATGGGAAATTCGAGAGAACAGCAATGCTTGTAGGCTGCGAGGCTATAGAGAAGCTGAAGAAAAAACGTGTGGCGGTGTTTGGCATAGGCGGCGTAGGCGGCTATGTGGTTGAGGCGCTTGTCAGAAGCGGCATTGGTAACATAGATATAATTGATAACGATGCTGTGTCCGAATCCAATATTAACAGGCAGCTTATAGCGGATACGTCCACTGTGGGGAAAGCTAAGACAGATGTAATGAGGGAGCGGATTATGAGAATTAATCCGGAATGTAAAGTGGTCTGTCATAATCTTTTTTACCTGCCGGAAAATGCGAAAGAGTTTCCTTTCGACTGTTATGATTATATTGTTGATGCCGTTGATACGGTTACTGCAAAAATAGATTTGATTTTACAGGCAAATAAGCGTAATATACCTATTATAAGCAGTATGGGTACGGGTAATAAAATGAATCCGTCGCTTCTTACGGTGGCGGATATATATGATACTTCGGTATGCCCTTTGGCACGCGTTATGCGTAAAGAATTAAAGACGAGGAATATTGATTCCTTAAAGGTAGTATATTCAAAAGAAAAACCCATAAAGCCTTTGTTTGGTGAGACGTCTGAGGAAAGCAGGCGTGCTACACCGGGAAGTATGGCTTTTGTGCCTGCCACGGCAGGACTTCTTATTGCTTCGGAAGTGGTGAAGGAACTTATAGGTTGGGAGGAACAATAGATGATTTTTAAATGTAACAATTGCGGCGGTAATATATTGTATAATCCGATGAACCGGAAAATGTGTTGCCCTAATTGTGACAGTGAGGACAGTCATGTTAAAGTGACCGGTGATAAACCTACGGTACATAGCTGTCTTAATTGTGGTGCGCCGCTTAATGTAGATGATTATACATCGGCAACACCCTGTGAGCATTGCGGGTGTTATCTTATCTTTGATGAGAGAGTGGAGGGTGAGTACCGTCCCCATCTTATGATACCCTTTGCGGTAAGCAAGGAACGTGCAAAGGAACTTTTGAGGGAGCGTTTTAAGAAAAAAGCATTTACCCCATCAAACTTTTTAACTGAGAAGAGTTTTGAAAAATTAACGGGTATCTATGTGCCGTTTTTCCTTTACGACATTAATGTACGCTGTACATATAAGGGAGAGGGCGTAAAGCGCAGGACATGGACCACAGGGGACACGGAGTACACTGAAAGTACATATTATGACGTTGAGCGTGATATGTATGTGGATTTTAGCAGGATTCCGGTGGATGCGTCCGTTAAAATGGATGATTCGGTTATGGATTTGATGGAGCCGTATAATTATCTTAATTTACATAGCTTTAAAGAGGAATTTATGTCGGGATTTTACGGCGAGATGCATAGCAATGATTCCGAACAGCTGCGCCCAAGGGCCAAGAAAAAAGCGGTGGACAGTGCAAACAGTATGTTAAGGGAAAGTCTTAACGGATACAGTTCACTTCGTGAAAGATATAAAGAAACCTATACCATGGATAAGGAAACAAAGTATGCCCTTTTGCCTGTCTGGCATTATGAGTACATATTTGCCGGTAAGACCTATGATTATTATATTAATGGTCAGTCGGGAAAAACTGTGGGACAGACACCGGTATCAAAGGCTAAATTATTGGGTTACGGTGCCACTGTATGGGGACTTCTTACGATTGTAATGGCAGCGATTAAATTAGTGATGGACAGCGGATTAATATAACGCAGGAGGAGGCAGTATGAGAGATTGGCTTAAATATTTCAGAATATGGTTTCTTGTTTGCGGTATTATTCTTGTGATAATTATGGTGTATTATATTGCGAACAAGGTGAAAATGGCAGCGCAAAACGAAGACGGCGAGCGGATTAACACGGTATGCACTGAGACGGAGCGTGTGTTTGATTTTGCGGATGTGCTTACGGACAGTGAAGAAGATGCATTACGTGAATTGATTTCCAAAACAGAATTGGAAACCTGTTGCGATATTATTCTTGTGGTAATGAATGAGTCCCTTGAAGAATATGCAAAGGGGTATTTCCCTGATGCCTACGGAAGCGACTGGGCGATGATAAAAGCAGATAATTTCTATGATGAGAATGGTTTTGGATGGAATAAACATAAAGAAGCTGACGACGGCGATGGTGTGCTTCTTTTGGATAACTGGTATCGCGAGAGTGACGGCAGGGTACATACGTGGCTGTCTACATCAGGTAAGGTGGAATACAGATTTGGTGATGCCCAGTTAGATGCTGTTTTGGATGCAGTGTATGCATATGATATTGAACAGGAACCCTATAAGGCATATCGTGCTTATGTGGAGACCTTTGGAAGAGTCATGAGAGGCGGTACTTCAGACAGCAGCAGTGATGTGGCTATTCCCTGGTACGGTATATTTTTAGGACCTTTGCTGGTGGCAGTTATTTTTGTTGTTTGTAATATGTCAGGCAAGGAAGGAAAGAAAACAGTTAAGGTTGATACATATGTGGGCGGTGTAGGTCATCCGGTATACAAAGTCAAGGAAGACCGGTTCTTAAGACGTAGTGTAACCAAGCGCCATATTGACAGAAGTTCAGGTGGCGGAGGTGGCGGCCGTAGCGGAGGCGGCGGTGGACATCACACCTCCTCAGGCGGACACAGCCACGGAGGCGGAGGAAGAAGCAGGTAAAGAATTTAATGCAAAAAACCTAAAGCCCTTTCGGGAAAAATTAATCATCATATATAAGAAACGGGATTAATCGCCAAATTCAAAAACTCGTGCTTCGCACTCAGACAAATTGAATTTGGCGATACGTTTTCTTATATGTGATGATTATTTTTCATTCGAAAGAACTTAAAAGGTTTTTTGCATTAAAAAAGAACCCGAATGACGGTACGGGTTCTTTTTGTTTGTTCATTTTGTCAGATTAAAAACGCCAGCAGAGCGTTTAAATCATATTGCTTACGCCATTTTGTTAACAGCGAGTGCAAGACGAGATACTTTACGAGCTGCATTGTTCTTGTGGTATACACCTTTGGTAGCAGCCATCTCAATAGTTTTTGTTGCAGCAACTAAAGCTTCGTTTGCAGCAGCCTTATCGCCTGCTTCAATAGCAGCGAAAACTTTCTTCATAGCAGTTTTAACGCTTGATTTGATAGCTTTGTTTCTGTCAGCTTTGGTTCTGTTAACTAAGATTCTCTTTTTTGCAGATTTAATGTTAGCCAAGACCTGTTCCTCCATTATTCGTTCTACTGTTCAATCAATTAATAATATCATGTCACATCCCGGCCAGACACGGACG